>CALCPB010000709.1 GCA_937897665.1 uncultured Halomicronema sp.
AGGTCTTTAAGCTGACGATATCGTTGAGTCTTCCCTTGGCGTTTTGTTTGTAATGATGTTAGTGATTGATTGTTCTCATTTTTATGGTGACAATGGTGCAAGGTACATGAAGTATGCCCGGTTGCTTCTGACCGTCCATCTCTCGTGATGATCTCTGTTGGTGCCCACCGCTAGGGCACTCGCAATGATGAAAACGGTGTGGCTAGCCATCGGTTGGGAGTGGTGGTGTGCATGGTCTCGGTGAAGAGTTGGGCGCGATCGCTGGGACGTTAACCTCCCCGGTGCAGTGTTTATGTTCAAGGTAATGAAGGCAAACAGCGCGATCGCTGCTATTATTAGGCCGATTGTTCTGGCACCTCCGGCAATCTCTACACCCACATCTTTTGGCAGACGATGACAGCGGATCACCAGAAATTTATGGCAGCTGCGATCGCGCTTTCGTTTGAGGCCATGCGGACTGGTCGGGGTGGCCCCTATGGTGCCGTTGTGGTCAAAGCTGGTGAAATCATTGGTCGCGGCATGAATGAAGTGACCTCAATCAACGATCCGACTGCCCACGCTGAGCTAACGGCAATTCGGCAGGCCTGTGAGCATCTGAATCAGTGGAATTTAGCGGGCTGCGAACTGTATACCAGTTGCGAACCGTGCCCCATGTGCATGGGGGCGATTTATTGGGCGCGACTAGACCGAATCTATTACGGCAATACGAAAGAAGTTGCCGGTCAGTTTGGGTTTAACAGTCAGTATTTTTACGACGAGTTGGCGAAGCCCCGAGACCAGCGTCAGCTATCGATGCACCCTCTGATGAGTACGGAAGCGCAGGCCGCTTTTGAAGAATGGGCTCAGCAAGCTGATCGGCAATCATACTGACACTGACAGGCGGCACTGGGCCGCTATTGGCCCGTACCGCTCTCTCCAGATTGGGCGCGGGCGGCTGTAGCGATCACCGGGCTTTATCGCGATTCTGAACTTGGCGACTAAACTGTCTGCCCGGTGCCCGAAGCTGGATATTTCCCCTCTTGGGAGGGGCTGAGGGGTGGGTAGATCGCCAGTTAGCGCGGCTGACGGCACCCACCCCGCCTTTGGCAACCCTCCCGAGAGGGGATTTGCAGCTCAATAGGTGGGTAAAAGCGTTACTTAATTCTTCTCCTGAACTCAGGTTAAGTATCAGCACCGTAGCTCCGCAGTCTTGACCTAACTGGACTGGCGACAGTAGTCGCCAGCTGCAGTTTGAGTCGGTGACACTCCTGATCGCTGAAATCATTATCTGACAGGCTTCTTAATGCCGTTGAGCTGGCCTTTGCCGCCAGGGCTTCCGCATGCTGCCTTGCAACCTCTGCCTTCCGAATTCGGCAATAGCAGCGGCAATCTGCTCCCTGAGCAGTGGGATTAACGATTGTGAGTAAAGCATTGTTTAGCCAGAGATGACCTCGAAGCAGGCATTTGTGAAGGAAACATGAAGATCATTCCTCAAAAATCGGGGAAGGCGGCGGCTGAAATCTCCGTAAACCTCATTCAAGCGATCGCGCCTAGCTCAAGTGCGGACAAGGGCGATCGTTCTCCGTATCTGTACCCAATTTTTAGGCCGTTGAAATGGCACTGATCAACGACCGGCGTCGCTGTCCACTTGCAAATCACGTTGGGTCAATGCCTTAGGAACTCACTGGCGATCTTGATCGAGACCCGACTAGCAAGGGGTTGATTGGTTAGGGCGAGGACTCAATAACCGGCCAACTTAAGCCGAGCGGCAGGCCAAAAGCCTTACTGATGTTTCTACGGAGAATGCGTAAACGATGCTCAGCTTAGAGGTCTCAATCTGGGCGTCATTGGCCGAGACGCAGGTAGACAGCACCGTATTTACCGGGGTTAGCACTGATTGGTCGTAGGAAACCACCCACGCTGCGGTGTATCTTTGCCACGTTTAAAGCTCCGTCATTATGCAGTAGATGCTGGTATGCAATCACAATAACCTTGAATCACAGACGAACAAACTTCATAAACTTGGGCGGAAAATTCATCTGAACTTTACCTTGCAGAGTCGAACAACGAGTAAGGCATTTACATCGGATTGGTTCTCCTCACCGGTTTTGCTGTTTTCTATGGAAGGCAATTTATGCCCATAGAGGAAGTCAACGATTTTATGAAATCTTGGTTTTTGTTCTTCGCATCTATCGCTGTTGTTTTTCTATAAAGGCGTTATTGAATTTTTGTTCGCAGCTACAGGATTCTCGAAGCAAAATTCAGCTAAAGCCCACAAACTCACAGATTTTCTCTACTTAACCAATCATTGCAAAGCTCTGAGCTGAAGTCAGCTCATCTTTTCTGACGCCTCGAGAGGAGATTCGTTAGTCAGAATCTCCCGGCACGTTTTGAGGGTCGGCAGTTTTTCATCGCTTCGGTTTGGCGATGGAATTACTGCGGGCTCTAGCGTTTCAGTGCTTGCAATTAGAGTTTTCAAATTTCTGAAAAAGCTCATTTTCAAAATGGGCGACTTCAGGCTGTCTGATTTTTTGATTGCAGGCTTTTCCCTGTTCCCTAAACCCATTTATTTGGCATATGAACATCCCATCAGGCTCATTTATTCCCCGTGAATTGCTCTCAAATCAGCCCGCCAGTGATACTGATAGCAACAGTTATCAACTGGAAGGAATGTTTCAGACCGGCGCTAACGGTCTTGAACAGTTACCGCCTCCAATGGACGTGGTACTGCCGGCAGAAAACCCCGAGGACTTTTCTCTAACCTTTGACTACAGAGGGTTTGAGGCGGTTCTATCGGTCGAGTTCGCGGCTGATGGCAGCCAGGAAGCATTCCAGTCTCTCCTCGGCAACAGCGCTGATTTACCGCTGGTCGGTATCATCGATACCGAGTTTGATTTGACCAATGCGGGATTAGCAGATACCTCGTTCTATTTGGGTTACGACTGGGTTGATCACGATCAGAATCCGTTAGCCGAAAATCCCGAAATCCCGTCCCACGGGACGCAAGTTTTGCAGGCGATCACCGGTGATTCAACTGCTTCAGAAACGTCAGAAGTCGCCTCTATTTGGTTGGGTCGAGCGGTTGGTTCTGGCGAGTGGTCAGACTCTCTAGTGGAGTTTGTGGACACCGCCACCGATTTGGAGAAACCCGCCGCGATCGCTAACCTCAGCTTTGACTTAACGGAGCAGCAAGCCGACGGCACCTTTGCCCCGCGCGCTGAGCTGACGGCAGACGAGTTAGCGGCCCTCAGCTATGCCCAACAAAATGGGGTAATTGTGGTCGTGGCGGCAGGCAATGACAATGCGCCGCTGTCGGCTCTAGCCAAAGCGGCGGGCCAGTTTGACAACATCGTGACGGTGGGTGCGGCGACTGCTGAGGGCCGGGCCGACTATTCCAACTATGGTGATGATCTGACTTTGGTGGCAGACATCGCTGAGGGCGACACCCCGGGCACCTCGCTGGCGGCGGCAGAAGTGACGCAAGCGTTGCAAACTGTCTGGCAGCAGTCGCCTGAGCTGAACTACCGCCAGGTGATTGAGAGTTTGACGCAGACCGCGACCGATCTGCAGCAGCCCGGCTGGGATGCTGACACGGGTTACGGCCAACTCAATTTGGAGGGGGCGCTGGAGGCAGCGGCGCAGATGAGTCCTGAGCCCTTGACTCCAACTATGGCTAGCTCGGAAGAGGCGACGTCAATCTTCGAGCCCCTTTCCACGGCTGCATCGATTGAGCGATCGCTGGCCCTAGAGGTGGCTACGGTCATTCCAGCGGACGGGGCTGACGATATTGATCCGCGCGCGCCGATCCGTATTCAGTTTGCCAATGCAGGCGTGGATGCCAGCACGCTGAATCGCAGCACCTTTCAACTGCTGGATGACAAGAACCAACCGGTTAATGCCACGGTGGGCTCTGATTTGACTGGGGGCGTCATCTCGCTCACGCCGCTGTCGCCGCTAGATCCGTTCACCGAATACACCGTCGTGATTACGGATGATCTGCAGACTGAAGACGGCGAGGCGGCCACGCCCTTTAGCGCTACCTTTACGACCGGAGACACCAGCGCCAGTGAGGGCGAAGGTCTTCGCTTTGATAGCCAGCAGGTGGTCGCTGGGGAATCCCGCTTTGGCGTTTCTTCAATCGCGATCGGCCCGGATGAGCAGGTCTACGCCTCTGACATCACCGGCAACATCATCCGCTACAACATTGCCACCGCGACTGGGCAAGCCACCGGTACTGATACCGTGTTTGCCCAAGACGGGGCGCAGATCGTCGGTATTGCCTTTGACCCCGATGCTACCGCCACCGACCTCAAGCTGTGGATTACCTACGCTGAGCGAGTTACCGACCCCAACACAGGGGAGCGCGATCTGTTCAGCAGTAAGGTGGCACAGCTGACGATTCCCGCTGGTGGCGGCCCGGCGACCAAGCAAGACTACATTGTGGGCTTGCCCAACACTCAATTTCTGCAGCACCAAGCCAATGGCCTCAACTTTGGCCCAGATGGCAAGCTCTATCAGGCGGTTGGCGGCGTCGCCACGCTGGGTGGAACCCCCAACTGGGAAGCTGATGAGTCGCTGCTGAGCAGCGCCATTATCGTGGCCGACGTCAACAGTCCTGATTTCCCCACCAACCAAACGGGGCAGCCGGTCGATGTGCAGACCGTGGGGTTAG
>CALCPB010000710.1 GCA_937897665.1 uncultured Halomicronema sp.
AGACAGGCTGCATAGCGCCGGGTCGGATACATGTTGCCGCCGGGGAGCGTAATATCTCCATACAGCAGGCTTTTAGCGACGGTGTCGCTGATAATGCTGGCAGCACTAGAGCCGATTTGCTCGGCGGCCTTCACCCGTAAAGTGCCCGTTTGAAAATATTGCTTCAGCTTATCGAGTTCGCCACCTTCTAAATAGGTGCCTTTCTCATCAGCCGGATTGATGACGGAGGTAATCGTGTCTTGCATGGTGTTTTAAGCGTTGACGTATTAGTACAGCAAAAGTAATGGGTTTGAGACTCAAGCTCGAACGGAGTGTCGCTTGGCGAGTTGTGCTCGCCGCCACCCGTCGTCGGCCATCGTTACTGCTTGTTGACCAACCATCGAGTTCAATCCCTTCCCGAAGTCTGAGGAAACTCGACGGCAGCTGTTTTAAGCAGCAAACAACAGACCAGATATAGATTCGAAGACGACATTAGAGGTTTGCCCCCTGGGGGCCGATCACCTCGTCGCCGGGAGGCTAAAAGGCGCGAACTAGCTGATCAAAGTAAGGTCCAGCCAGTGCGGCCTCTTCTGAACTGAGCAGTCCCATCGCAACTTCTTTTAAGCAGCGCATCGCTAGCTTCAAGTTAGGTAGGGGCACCCGCAGCGAGACGTACATGTCACGCATGCCATCGAGGCCAATATCTTCGAGGGGCTTAGAGTTGCCCGCCAATACGCAGTAGCTCACTAAGCGGATGTACCATCCTTGATCGCGTTGACAAAGAGACGTTTTTTGAGGATCACCGCTGTTACTCGGAGTGTTAGGACATTGAGCCCAAAACCGCTTGCTGCCTTCGTCAACAATCTTTTGTTGATTGGTGGCTAATTTCTGGGCGGCGCTAATGCGAGTCGTGCCCCCATTGAAAAAATCCTGCAGTTGAGTGAGCTCGGCCCCGCTTAAAAACCGCTCAGCGCGATCGGACTGGGCGATCACTTTAGCAACAATACTCATCGATGAAACCTCTTCTAAATTGACAATTCTGTGCTCAGCAAGCTTTGCTACTGGTGCTTAACTGCAACCAGGCAAATTTTGGAGAAAATGCGCTCTCTACCAGTTAAGACTGGCATAAGAGAAACCCTCCTTTGGCAGCCGTTAAATTGATTTGAACGGGCGATTTAGCTCAACCTTTATGCAGAAATCTCTGCCGATCAACGCTCAAATACTTCAAAATACTTTTCTAGTATTGCAAGGTATCAGAGAACGTCATAAATCATGGCTTTTGTTGGACGCTCTTGATTGCGATCGCCTTACGGGAAGGAGCTTGCAATCTAAGGACGACTTTTCTTCAAGGAAAGGTAAACTAAATCACAAATCAATAGATTCAGGCCAGCTGAGAGAAGCAATTTTTAACTTTCAGGACATAATAAATTATTCCCTGAAAGAAAACTCCTAACCACTTGCTTAACAACTCAAAGAATAAAAGCTGATAGTCCCTGTTTGACAAAATTCTTCAAGAACCGAATACATAAATACACGAATATTTATCTGCAAAAAAAGAATTTTAGCGGCTTTGCTTTCTCTCTTGATTTGCTAGCTTTAAAGCCTGTTTTTGTCTAGATCACTTTGTTCGAGTTAATCTATCTCGACAATAGAGCTTCACAAAATTTCGGTCATGGGGATTAAGAGCAAAAGCGGCTTTATTTCAGTCTTACTTGGATGACGAAATAAAGCTGTGGCCCCATCTGTCGCCAAAATATCTGAGGTCGGGCGAATACCCGTTCTCAGGGAGCGGACTCCTGATGCCATCTTGGCAACGCCGGGGAGCCGAGGGGCAGGGGAGCCAGATCTGTAGCCTGGTTTTAGAGAATCGGTATAGCTCTGGGGGATGTTGTTGTACCCGATTTCCTCAGAATTTGGGGTGAGGAGAATTGGGGGCGAGGGGTGCTATCTAGGCTGCTCTTGGCGTCTAACGGCTTGCCGCTGCTAGATTTGTGGCGATAACGGTGGGGAATGTTAATGGCAAATGAAGAGCAGGTCGCTGTGCTCAGCCAAGGGGCTGCGGTTTGGAA
>CALCPB010000711.1 GCA_937897665.1 uncultured Halomicronema sp.
TTGACGATTGGGGGCGTCTTGGTCAGTGACCATTAACAGGCGATCGCCCAGGCCATCAACGATCGTAAAACTCTCGTCAGTAATCGTGTCAATCAGGGGCGAAAATTCCGTGTCCCCGGCAGTTAAATCTTGTATATACAGTGCGTTACCTAGTTTTGGCTGGCCGCGATCGCTAATCGATAGAACCAAAAATCGCTCATCATCCGTAAGGCCGACAAAGTGAAAGCGCAGCGGATGTTGCGGGTCTTCATACACCAGCTCATCTTCGGCTTGGGTCGTGCCGAGGCGATGGTAGTAAACCTTATGAAACTCATTGCGAGACGACAGCTCTGTGCCGTCTGCCGGTGCGTCGTAGCGATTGTAATAGAAGCCGTCACCCCGCCACTCCGGATAAGACACCTTGACCCATTCCAACGTTTCGGGCAGCGTTTCCCCCGTCTCGATATTGAGGATGCGATAGCGCTGCCAGTCAGAACTACCCTCTGACAAGCCATACACTGCATATTTGCCATCCTTCGAAGGATTGAAGACCGTGAGGGAGGTCGTCTGGTCGTCAGAAAAGGTATTGGGGTCGAGCAAAACGCGCGGTTGCCCTTCCAGACCCTCCTGCACATAGACCACGCTCTGGTCTTGTAAGCCGTCATTTTTGAAGAAAAAGAAGCGATCGCCGCGTTTTTCGGGGGCGGAATAGCGGGGATAATCCATCACGTCGCGCAGCCGCGCTTTGATCGCCTCTCGATAGGGAATCTGCGCCAAAAAGTCAAAGGTCACTTTATTTTGTGCCGCTACCCAATCTGCAGTTTCGGGCGAACAATCATCCTCCAGCCAGCGATAGGGATCGGCGACTGAGGTGCCAAAGTAGGTATCGACCTGATCAACGGTTGCAGTCGTGGGGTAGGTCAGCTTTTGGGGGGTGTCAGCCATGGCCTCAAATCTCTCAGCGGGCGATCGCTCTCTATTGTGCACGATGAGACTAAGCTACGGGCATTCTCATGCAGACCTATGGACGCAACGCGAGTTCACCGATTCTGGTTGATTGATGATACCGATTATCTGCACCCAGACTGGCGTTGTTGCATAAATAGGGGTTACGGAGCGGCATGGACTAAGGTTTGAGTACCACCAAAAACCGCAAATCCATGAGCTACCGCATCCGCAACTGGTCTGAGTATAACGCCGGCTTGAAGCAGCGAGGCAGCGTCACATTCTGGCTGGATGAAGCGGTAATTGCGGGGTGGCAGGAAGCGGCTAAAAGCGGTCGGCGAGGGGCTTCGCGAACCTACAGTGATATTGCGATTGCAACCTTTGAGACGCTCAAAAGTCTCTATGGCCTGGCGGGCCGCCAGAGCGAAGGGTTTCTAGGGTCGTTGTTGGAGTTGATGGGGGTAGATTTGCCCGTGCCAGAGCACAGTACAGTCTCGCGTCGCAAGCGTCACCTATCCGTGACTTTACCGGTCGTGCCCTCATCGGGGGCAGTGCATCTGGTGGTCGATTCGACCGGCGTCAAAGTGTATGGCGAAGGGGAATGGAAAACCCGTCAACATGGCGTGAGCAAACGGCGCACTTGGCGCAAACTGCATCTGGGCGTCGATGAAGCCACGGGCGAAATTCTGGGGGCGGTGGTCACGACGAATGGGGTGCATGATAGTGCCGTGTTTGCCGACCTTTTAGAAGCTACCGATGCCGACATTGAGCAGGTTTCGGCCGATGGTGCCTACGACAAGCGGCGCTGTTATGAGGCCATCCAAGCGCGGGAGAAACCCGTCAAGGTGGCGATTCCGCCGCAGAAGAATGCCAAAATCTGGCAGCACGGCAACTCGAAAGCACCACCTCATCCCCGCGATGACAATCTCCGCGCCATTCGCAGGCAGGGTCGTAAAAGCTGGAAACGACAAGCCAACTATCATCGCCGCTCACTCGCTGAAACCACTATGTTCCGCCTCAAAACGATTTTTGGCGGCAGGGTGCGTTCACGCACTTTCGAGAATCAAGCCATAGAATTGCTGCTGCAATGTGCGGCCTTGAATCGGATGATTCAGCTCGCTAAGCCTGATACTGTTTGGGTCGATGACTAACAGCGATGGATTAAGGGGAAAGCTCTGGCTGTTTTGCATTCATGCAACAACACCGAGGAAAGTTGTCAATTTGGAACCGGCCCGATAGCATGGGCTTAAGTTACAAAAG
>CALCPB010000712.1 GCA_937897665.1 uncultured Halomicronema sp.
GAGACACCGCTGTGCTCCCTGCATCCATGGCTTTAGGATGCCCCAGGGAATGGTGACAGACACACCGAAAGAGGTTAGACAATCGCCAGTATGCCGGTTTCCTCGACGGAGTCTGCACCTCATATTCAGCCAGCGATACATCATCGAAGGGATGACCGCCCCGGGTTGCGACAGCAGCCCGGTCTCAATGGCATGAATCCTTCTATTCGGAAGTTTCTGGGAACTTGAGTGGCTGAATAGGCTGAGAGGGATGCGATCGCTGACGAGCTGGCAACTCGGCTCCGGATCGTGCTGGTGGCGGCAACGACGATTAAGCTGGGCGGGTTAACCTCGGCGGCGGCGCGTCGTTGGGGCGCGCCAGGGGAGGCGCCGCCGCGCTGCGCAGCTTTTGCAACTCGCGGCGATAGTAGTCGCGCTCAGCGGCGACTTCTTGATACCGTTGTCCGAGCTTGGTTTTTTCCTCAGCGGATTCTCGCAGCAAAGTCTGCAGCTCATGAATGCAAAGATTTTGACGGCGCAGGGTCGACTGTAAAGCGCCCGCATCAAGTGCGTCATCGTCAACGGCGGTCATGACTTCAGTCGGACTGAGCAAGGCTGCCGATGAGCCAGATGGCGTCGTTGCGGCTGGTAACGCTGGCCGTACAGCTTGAGCACCGTCAAACGTTTCTAACTCAGTAATCATCGACTGAATCGTCTTGATCATGTAGCTCAAATTAAGGTGATGGTTGCCCAAATCACCCTTGAGGCTGCCCAGATGCTGTTTTGCCAACCTCAAATGCTTGCTCAACTGCACCGCCATTGAGCGAGCGACCCTAACCTCAGCTTCTAGGGTCAGGCAATAGGCTTGCGTGTCGGGCTCGGCCGTGGAGCTAACCGACCGCTGCCGCCCCAGATACTGCAGATAGGTTTGCAGTTCGGCATGACTCTGCTGAA
The DNA here is from genome assembly GCA_937897665.1 of uncultured Halomicronema sp. GTDB lineage: Bacteria > Cyanobacteriota > Cyanobacteriia > Phormidesmidales > Phormidesmidaceae > Halomicronema. The sequence continues at coordinate 934 of CALCPB010000712.1, forward strand.
ACTCAATACTGAGATGGTTAAAGGTTTGCTGCTGCTGGTCAATCAGCTCGTTGAGACGGTAGCCAATGACGTTTAAGAGATCGTGCTGCACATTGGCAAATTGCGCCAGCTCTTGCTTCAGATGAGCGATCGCCTGCTGCTGCACATTGGCGTACTTTTCGGTACTGGCCAGTTGCGACTCGACCCAGTGCTTGTCTTGAACCTGGGTTTTCAATTCGTTGAGCGAGTTTAAAGCTTGATCGAGAGCGTGTTGCAGCAAGCACACTCGCTGCACCAACTTGAATTCAAGAGAACCGCTCTGTTGCATAGTCGAATACAAAAGTTGGTGATTAGCCCGTGACTCAATCGTGGGTCCTTAATCTAGCAAAGCCTGTCAGGAAATGTTGTTCACCACATCACACCCCTCACCGTTAGAGACAATTCTTCAACATCGCTTAAGGCTGCGTTTATCTAGAATACAGAGCTATTGTCAATGACGCGGGCGCAACCCTTCCGACGATGCCAACCAGAGAATGTCATCCGCATCACAACGATGCACCGAACACAAATCATTTTCAGGGCAACGTCGCGAAAGTAAGGCATAAACAAACCCCTGAGTGAGTGCCAACCCTTGGGGCCAACGGCCACCTCAACCAATGGCTAGCTGACCACAGCCCGACGAGCCCGAGTCCCTAACCCAATAGGGTACGATCAAGGCCGTTCTCTGCAGTGCCTGATTGGATGACTTTTTCTGCCAAACCCCGCAAAAAATTCGGCCAGCATTGGCTCAAGAGTGAGCCGATTTTAGCCCAAATTGTGGCTGCGGCTGAGCTGCAGGCCAGCGATCGCGTGCTGGAAATCGGCCCTGGCACCGGTGTACTAACCCGGCGACTGGTGAGCCAGGCCCAGCACGTGGTGGCCGTTGAGTTAGATTACGACCTCTGCCGTCAGCTGACGACTCAGTTTGCTAAAACCCAAAACTTGCTGCTGCTG
>CALCPB010000713.1 GCA_937897665.1 uncultured Halomicronema sp.
GTGGGGGTGTTTGTGTGCCGTGATGTCACTCAGCACTTAATACTCTCCTGCCAGTTGCTCACCCAGCCATTGGGGCGTGAGGCTGACATGCTTGTACTGTTTCTTCGGATTAAAGCTGCCGATGGGCAGGCACACATTCACTGTTTTCCCCTGCCAAGCTTGGTGCAGCGCGCTCTGCAGCTGATGATAAATAACTGGGCCGACAACCGTTTGCAGGCTCTGACCTTGGATGTTATCTAAGGTCTCATCAAAGGCTTTGAGATAAGCGTGGTTAGCAAAGCAGTGCTGTTCTTGAGCATCTAAATAGGCGACGAGACTCGGCACCGCATTCGCAATCTGCTGGAGCGGGGGGGGACATGGCGAGCTCGCGAGCAACGGCTCTGTTACCGACCGGCTGATCACAACGGCGTACTGCCGCTGACCGGTTGGGTCAGCACTGGTGGGTTCGGGGATGGATAGCGCTTGCACAGCGACGCAGCGATCGCGCCCATGCCAGTCGGTATAGCGCAAGGTTTGTTGGGCAAACGGTTGACTCTTCAGCGCTCGCACACAGGGGTAGTCCGCGATCTCTAGTGGGCGATTCGCCCCATTGGCCAGCGCGATCGCCGTAAGCCCCCAAGCCCCAGAACGATAGTGTTCTTCGCGATAGGCATGAGCGGTGGCGTAGCCCAACAATTCGGCGGCCACGGCGTTGGCGTAAATCAAGTGCCCCTCTGAGTCAAAGATTTGTAGCCCGTCACTTAAGGCACCCCAGAGCGGTATGAGGGCCGCCAGGGTGGATGGCAGGCTGGCATTGCCCAGTGGAGAGGGGAGCGCTGGAGTTAGATCTGACAATGAGTTTGATACAGGCGTCGAAGACAACAGAGCCACCGCTCGCAAAGGATGAGTCAAAGAATGTTGATGTCGATACCGCAACGATGGTTGCGTCTCGCGCTACAAGGGGATAAGTAAACGGGTAAAGAATTGTCGTGATCTCAAAGCCCTTATCGTATTTACCAGCATGCCCCGTTCCATCAGGAAGCTGGAAACGAGGACAATAACCCGCAACGAAATGTAAAAACTTGAATCGTCGATCGGTAGGACTTTTGTTCTAGCATAGTACTCAGGCTGAATGCCGGATGTGAGTCTATGTCTTCATTGTCTGCTGCGACTCTGTTAGCGCCTTTAGAACTTAAGTTTTTGTTGTCATTGCTTCCCCATCCTCACTACCGGGCAGCTATGACAGAAATTTGCCCCCAACCCAAGTTGTCAGGAGCCCAGCGCGATCGCCTCTGCCAGCAGCTGCGACAGCGCCACTGGATTGACTACGAAGAAATCGTCACCCGCTTTGGCCTCACTGCCTGTGGACGCACTCTACTAAACCTAGATACCTCGGTATGGCCAATTACCCCCGACGAAAAATACGTCTTGCAGTCGTGCCAATACCGCAGCATCACGCCAGGCCAAATCGCTGCCAAAGTGCCAGATAATCAGCGTCAGCGCCTGATTGTTGCCCTCGCTGAGCAGCAGCTCGTCCGCATTACCCAACGCCGGTTGGGCGACGTTTGGCTCACCGTCGCCGGACAGCAGTTTCTGCGAGACGAGTACGTGCCCCAAGGCGATACGTTGACCATTAGCTGGACGCTGATGGGCTACTATCTACAATTTATGCGCCGTTCTACGAGCCACGGTGAATGTCCCGCTCCGGCCCTCACTCAGCACCACGATCGTGATATTGCCGCACCGCTCCCGACAGAACCTAAAATGCCTGGTCTTTGAAGCGCTGGCGATTTTCCTGCTAACAAGAGCGTTCGGCGGGGGAAGCGACCATGAACCAGTCTAGCCCGGAGGCGTGTGGTTCCCATCAGCCCGGCTGCCCGTCATGATAGTGAGACTGATGCTGTGGTCTCGTTGTAATGTTTGTCTGCCAACCCCCTCCGCCCCTACAGCCGGGTGACGAGCTGATGGTCATCGCGCCCAGTGGGGCGCTGCGAGAGTTGACGGCATTTCAGGCTGGCGTGGCCATCTGGGAAGCCCGGGGATACCGGGTCAAGCTGCTGCCTGGGTTGGATGAACAGTGGGGTTATTTAGCAGGGCGTGATGATCATCGTCGCCAACAGTTGCTGACGGCCTGGCAAGCACCCACCTGCCGGGGCATTCTTTGCGCTCGCGGCGGCTACGGCGGCACCCGCCTGCTTGAAAATTGGCAGTGGCCCACCACGTCACCCAAATGGCTGATCGGCTTCTCCGACATCACCAGTTTGCTGTGGAGCTTAAGTCAACAAGGCATTGCCAGCGTGCACGGGCCGCTACTGACCACGCTGGGTCAAGAACCCGACTGGTCGCGGCAACGGTTGTTTGACTGGGTGAGCGGTCGGGCGATCGCCCCCTTGCAGGGTGTGACCTGGCAGTCCGGACAGGCCACCGGCAGACTCTTGCCCGCGAACTTGACCGTGGCGACCCATCTGCTTGGCACCCCCCATGAGCCTGATTTGAACGGTGTGATCCTCGCGTTTGAAGACGTGACCGAAGCGCCCTATCGTCTTGACCGGATGCTCACGCACTGGCGGATGTTGGGCAAGTTTGCCCCGGTCGCGGGCGTGGCAATTGGCCGGTTTAGCCGTTGTGATGCCCCGGATGGCATTCCCAGCTTGGATGTGGAAACCGTGCTGCGCGATCGCCTCAATGATTTAGGCATTCCCGTTGTCGCCGAGCTCCCGTTTGGTCACGATGGCGTTAATGCGGCTCTGCCTGTCGGAGCTGCCGCCACCCTGGATGCCGACGCCGGCACCTTGACCGTGCATCGCTAACGCCAGGGTTTTAGCTTGCGCCCTAAACCTTGAACCTTAAAACCCCGCGATCGCGCGTGTGGGGGATCTGTGCGCCGCATTCGATTAGCAAAGGCGCGCTAACGCAGTCTGGGCTTACTTCGCCACGCCAGCGGCAGCGGCAGTATCAGTTGAGGCACTACGGCAATAGCCCTTGACTGAGTTCATCATTGTCGCGCCACAAAACTCTGTGTTGTGAACGGTGACGTCGTTCATCCGGGCGTTTCTCAGGTTGGCCCCACTCAGGTCAGCGCCTGTCAGGTTGACCGAATGAAACCGCGTCCAACGCAAATCAGCATCCTGCAGATTGGCTCCCCTGAGATCAGCATCTCTGATATCAACCCCAATCAAACGACACCCCTGACAGCTTTTAGTCAGCCGTAGTCGCCACACCCGAATTGGCGCTTCAGCCTGCAGCACCGTCAGCACCAGCACCGTCGTCAGCAGAATTCGGAGCAGCTTCATTTCAACCTCTTGAGGTGAAAACAAATAAAGTTCACCATTAGCTTGACGGCAATTGCCCTCGACGGCGGTAACAGGGTTATCCAAATATTAAGGGGCAGCCTCTCTCTGCCCCCAGGGCTGACATTACGCAAAGCTCTACCATCAAGGGTTGGAGGATTCTGCGCAGGAAATAAAGTTTTGTAACACAATAGAGGAGTAGATTGTTGGTCGAAAACACGATGACGGTTACCCAAGATGCGCCTCAATCGCTCCAAACTCCGCAAACGCTGCCGGCGGGTGGCCCCGATCGCGATCGCTTCGACTGGGCTGAGGCTTGGTATCCCGTCCACTATGTCGAAGATTTAGACCCCACTCGACCGACTCGCTTCACGCTGCTAGATCAAGATATTGTCATCTGGTGGGAGCCCCAGGCCGCCACCTGGCGAGTCTTTGCCGACCAGTGCCCTCACCGCCTGGCGCCCCTGTCCGAGGGACGGATCAACGAAGCCGGGCAGTTGGAATGTCCGTATCACGGCTGGGCGTTTTCGGGAGAAGGCGCTTGCGAACACATTCCTCAGGCCGCTGCCGATAGTGAAGCGCTGACCTCGAATCGGGCCTGTGCGAAGTCAATGCCGACCACCGTGCATCAGGGACTGCTCTTTGTGTATCCGGGCAAGGCTGAAAATGCCGCCCAGGTGCCCGTGCCCGGTATCGACCCATTAGTCGAGGAGCCCGATGGCTGGGTGCTGCTCAACACCTTTCGCGATTTGCCCTACGACGCCCTGACCCTGCTGGAAAACGTGTTGGATGCCAGCCACATTCCCTACACCCACCACAAGACCGTGGGCAAGCGCGAAAACGCGGCCCCGATGGAAATGGAGGTTTTAGAGTCGGGCAAGCAGGGCTTTAAGGGCCTCTGGCCCGAGGGGCCGCGCAAAGGCAAGCTGGGCACCCAACACACCACCTTTATTGCCCCTGCGATGATGTATCACGATCTCACCTCTAAGCAGTTTGGGCGCACCCTCACAGTGGTCTACGCCACGCCCATGCGCAAAGGGGAATGTCGCTTGTTTGCGCGCTTCCCGTTTAAGTTTTCGTCAAAGCTGCCGAGCTTTTTTATCAAGCTGACGCCCCGCTGGTATAGCCATGTAGGCAACAATCGCGTGCTAGAAGACGACCAAATCTTTTTGCACCTGCAAGAAAGGCTGCTGGAGCAAGCGGGCAATAAATCCTACGCGCAGGCCTGCTATTTGCCCACCCCTGCTGATCGCTACGTCATGGCTTTTCGCCGCTGGGTGAGTGACTTTCAAGCCGATCCCTTCGCCGGGCAAGCCCTACCGCCCCGGCTGGCGACGCCCGCCCTGATGGATCGCTACCAGTCGCACACGCAGCACTGCGGCAGTTGTCGTCCCGCGTTACGCCGGATTCAACAGGTGCGTCGGGGTGCAATCGCCGTGAGCGCGATCGCGTGGTCGGCGATTCCCTTAGCGATCGTCTTTAGCAATGGTCTGTCGGTCAGTTTGGCCAGCGCCCTGACGGCTGTCCCCTTAGTGGCCGGGGGGCTCTGGTTGTGGCTCGGCACCCTAGAGCGCAAATTTTACGACGGTGACCCCATCCCCCCTCGCAATGTGGCGAAGTGAGCGAGAGGGGCAATTAGGCTTTGACCGCCGCCATTATCTACGTCCAGCCCGGTGATGCAGTGCTGACAACACGCTTCAGCTCGGGAGTGATCTCAACGGTGTAGGCAAAGGGCGAAGACCCCGGTGGGGTCGGTGGCGTGAGCGCACTACCGTCGGGCCGTCGGGGAGAAAAGAACGCCTCGGCGGTGATCACCAGGTTGCCACTGGCGTTGCTACCAACATTTGTGACGTTCAGCGTGTTGCTGTTGCCATTGTTTAAAACAGCGGATAAGTAAGCCGCGTCTAACAGCTCACCATTTACGGGGTTGATGCGTCCCAAGACTGAAACTTTGGCCCCGCCCCCAGAACCATAGTTCCTCAGCCAAGCCTGTTCCGCATCGTTGGCGGCGCGACGAAAGTCCTGCGTGGGGGTGCCTTGGGTTCCATCAACCGTGAACACGCCATAGAGGCTGTTGCCATCCCAGGCGATGCCGAGCCCGCGCCCATCGGTGCCAGTCACTTCATAGTCAGTGCGAATCCAGTTGTTGGCGGGGTTGGCACTGTCAAAGCTGGCGACAATCGGGTTTTGATTATTCGCACTCACTTGATTGGTGCCGATGTAAACCGTTTGGGTGCCAAAGGTAATGCGGGCGGCCCCAGTGGCAGCGATTTCGGCCTCACTGTTACCGGCGTTAAACTTCGGCACCCCGGTGGGAATCGATACCTGCAGGGCCGCCGCATCGACAGGGGGAAAAATCGGATTGTCGGCAGCGATAAAGCCAGGCGGCGCGAGGGGATTGTCAGAAACGAGAAAGAGCTGCTGCCCCAGAGGGGTATCCAGCCAGATTTGTTGGGTGCCGATCAGGTTGGCGATCGCCTCAAGCTGGCCGGTAGCCCCCTGCAGCTGAAAGATTACATCGTTAAAGTCGCCATCCGAGCGGCCATCAAAGCGAACATCTTCCATCGCGAAGACACCGGGACGGATTTCAC
>CALCPB010000714.1 GCA_937897665.1 uncultured Halomicronema sp.
TGACGAGTGGTATCTTTCAACAGCTCCCCTGGAGTTTCCATCATCCTTTGAAGCGTTTGTGAATTTTTATGCTTTTACACTGGTACATCCGTCTGAAATTACAAAGAATGATGCCCCTCCGTGGGAGAGAGCTCGCATGGATTTCCTCCCTCCATTGCAAGAGAAGTTCTGGAAGCAGTTGCTAACCATTCAGCCCGAAACCTATATCGGTATGGGAGATCTTGATATTTTTGTCTCTCAAGATGAAGCTTTTATCAAATTGATGCGTCAACGCGCATAACCAAGCCATGTAGTTGGACACTGCGTACTTTGTCTCTGATAGCGGGATCTCGATCCAGGCGTCACCAGTTCCTCTAGCTTATGACTCGATCGCGTAGGTCACCGCTAGACGATAGCTATCGTTGGCAGCCACCGTGACAACGTCGTCGGCCGCATTGGTGGTTTCGACACAAATAAAGCCGGTGTAGCTGTCATCCGCCAAATCTCCTGACTTGGCTGCAATCTCAGACCAGGGATTCCACACGACGGCTGTTTGATTGCCCGTTGAGGTGATTTTGAGATGGCGGTTGAGTGCCGCATCTTCAACAATTAATTCGCTGGGCACCCCTTGATAGATGCGATCAACTTCGCCCGCGATTTCGACCGGCCCCGACTGTGGCTTCACCTGTTGACCATCCACCTTATCGATATAGGTGGTACCGTCTAGCCCCACCACCGTGGTTTGGGTGATGTCGCCCACGGTGAAATAGGTGTGTAACGCCTGGGTGATGTCAAAGGGGCGATCGCCGGTATTGCGGCTCACTAACGTCATATCGAGCGTGCTGCCCACAGTAATCTCAATGGTCAGCTCAAAGGCGTGAGGCCATAATGCGCGCGTGTCTTCAGTGTCGCTCACACCGAGGATGACCTGAGTGGCTCCGGTCGGTAGGGCTGTGGTGCTCTTGACCTGCCACAGCCGATCCCGTGACTTGTGCGACCCTGTCCCTCTTGAGCGTGGCCGAACCAAGGCCAGCAGACCGGCGCACCGCCTTTAATCGCCTTACCGGGTTTGTAGTAAGCGCGATCGCTAACAAACATCAAATCCTGAGCTGCACCCTGAGGCTTAAACGACAGTACCTGTCCCCCATAAAGCGAAATCAGCGCCGTTGCCTGGTCGTTGGCGACTTCGATGTAGGGAAAGTCACCCTTGCCGGTCACAAACGTTACTTGGCCAGAAAGGCCATAGTCTTGATTAAGCTGAGCCAGATCCATGTTGCCAATCCTCTTGCCTGCCTCTCAATTAAACCGTGTTCACCGATTAAGTTAGGGTTAAACTACTCGCCATAGGCGGCCATCGGCAAGCAGGAGCACATCAGGTTGCGATCACCATAGGCCTGATCAATCCGATTCACGGTGGGCCAAAACTTGTTGGTCTGCGTCCAATCGGTAGGAAACACTGCCTGACGGCGATCGTAGGGCCGCTCCCAGTCGGAGACCAAGTCTTCCGCCGTATGAGGGGCTCGCTTGAGTAGATTGTTCTCCGCATCCACCTGGCCCGTCGCGATCGCCTCAATCTCTTGACGAATGGCGATCATGGCGTCGCAGAAGCGATCAAGTTCCGCCTTGGTTTCACTTTCAGTCGGCTCAATCATGATCGTTCCGGCCACTGGCCAAGACATGGTGGGCGGATGAAAGCCGTAGTCAATGAGCCGCTTCGAGACATCTTCGACGGTGACGCCTGCGGACTTGCGAAACGGTCGCAAATCCACAATGCACTCGTGGGCTACCAAACCCTGCTGACCGGTGTAGAGAATGTCGTAATGACCGGTTAGGCGCTGAGCCATGTAGTTGGCGTTGAGAATCGCCACCTCGGTAGCCCGCTGAAGCCCGGCGCTGCCCATCATGGCAATGTAAGATCGGAAGAGCGTCGTGAATGAAAAAAAATTAGATCTCGCTAGTCG
>CALCPB010000715.1 GCA_937897665.1 uncultured Halomicronema sp.
ACCAGTGACCCCCACGATGTCAACGTGGTGCTCTAACCAACTGAGCTATACGTCCTTGCAGAAGACTAAGCTATCACAGCCATGGAGCCGACGCAATCCATCCCTAGCAAAATCAGGGGTCGCCGTTAGGATGTCAAATCTGCGGACTTTACGTAACACTGAGAAAGGAAATTGCAGGAGCGATCGCGATGGAATGGCGTGAGGTATCGGGCAACTGGCTATGGATTCCGCCTCAGCCCACGGCCATCATTCACTTTTTGGGTGGGGCCTTTGTCGCAGCCGCCCCCAACATTACCTACAAGCTGCTGTTAGAAGCACTCGGTCGGCGCGGCTACCTGATTGTGGCCACACCCTTTATCAACACTTTTGACCATCGCGCGATCGCCCAAGAGGTGCTCACCACCTTTGATCAGGCGTTGTACTACATCGAAAATCGCGTCACCTTCAAGCGCTTACCGATTTATGGATTGGGTCACAGCATGGGCTGCAAAGTTCATTTGTTGATCAATAGCCTGTACGACGTCGATCGCCAGGGCAACATTCTGATGGCCTTTAACAACTATTCAGCGCGGCGAGCGGTGCCCTTTTTAGAGCAGGTGATGGCCTTTTCGCCTCAACTCGGCGCGATGAATACGATGGAATTTACGCCGTCACCGGAGGAAACCTTCGACCTGATTGACCGCTACTATCCGGTAGAGCGCAATCTCCTGATCAAATTTCGCAAAGACGACATCGATCAAACTCGACCGCTGCACGACGTGCTGATGCGTCACTTTCCCCAACTGACCAGCGTGCAGATTTTACCCGGCACGCACACTACCCCTATGGCCCAAGATATTCCCTGGCAGCCGGGCACCAACTTTAGCCCCTTTGACGCGATCGGCCAGTTCGTCAAGCAAGAATTTACCCGTGACCTGCGACCGCTAGAGGACGTTATTTTGATGTGGTTGAATCCGCTCCGGGCCATGCGATCGCCGCGTCGATAATGGGTTCATATCGCGGCAGCGGACACTCATTTTGTCCGGAATATCAAAATCCTGACGTGGCACTTTACCGTCCCTAAATCCGGGTCGTGCCCGACCGGAACAATCTTTCCATGTCAACTTACGACTATCGCCTTCTGCGACAGGACTGCCAATAGCTGGTCGACAACGAAGTGCCCCGTCGCCCTCGCTCTTTGCTCCTTCTCCCTATGCAGCAACGGGCAATGGGGACATTAACCGACCTTCTAAATAGCTGTAGAGGCCCTGACTAGCTTCAAAATAGACCGCCAGGCAATCGCCCGCTTGCTCTGCCGAGACCAAATCGGCTCGGTAGTGGGGAGTGGCTAAAAAGTTGAGCCAGTCGGCAACTTGGGTTAACGGAACGGTGAGACAGCCGAGCACACAGCCATCCACGACTTCTATCCGAAAGCTGACAGTGGGGGAGGTCATGATCTTCACCTGACGCAATCAGTACGCATGAACTATTTCATTTTCTCTACTCTACCCAAAATGCGCAAGGCGATCGCACAACCTGTTACAGTCAGGTCGCGATGAAGCTGGCGTGAGTGAACGGTGACAGCCTCTTGTCGGCGTGACGCTGTGCCTTTACGATCGCTTGCGGTTTATCACACCCCCACTATGACTGCATCGCTCTTTCAAATTGCCTCGACGCCCCCCCATCAACAGCTCACGGTAACGATGCCCGCTGCAGGAGTCGCCCTGACCGGTCGCATCCGCGTGCCCGGCGACAAATCCATTTCCCACCGTGCCTTGATGCTAGGGGCAATCGCCCAAGGAGAAACCCGCATTCAAGGACTCCTGCTGGGTGAAGACCCCCGCAGTACGGCGGCTTGCTTCGCCGCTATGGGGGTGCAGCTGTCGGACTTAGAAGATGAGTGGGTCGTGGTCAAGGGGGTGGGGCTGGGCAACCTGCAGGAACCCACAGCGGTGCTGGATGCGGGCAACTCCGGCACCACCCTACGCCTGCTGCTGGGGCTGCTGGCCTCGCACCCAAATCGTTTCTTTACCGTCACGGGGGATGACTCCCTGCGATCGCGCCCCATGGGTCGCGTGATTAAACCGCTCACCGCGATGGGGGCGCAGATTTGGGGACGCCAGCACAATACTCTGGCACCTTTGGCTGTTCAAGGTCAGGCCCTCAAGCCCACTCATTATCACTCGCCGGTCGCCTCCGCTCAGGTGAAGTCATGCGTGCTGCTAGCCGGGCTGCTGACAGAGGGCCAAACGACCGTGACCGAGCCAAGTCTCTCTCGCGATCACAGCGAACGGATGCTGCAGGCATTTGGGGCTGATCTCACCGTCGATCAGCCGAGTTGCACGGTGACAGTCAATGGCCCGGCCACCCTGACCGGGCAGACGGTGATTGTACCTGGTGATATTAGCTCCGCCGCCTTTTGGCTGGTGGGGGCCGCGATCACGCCGGGATCAGAGTTGGTGATTGAGAATGTCGGCGTCAACCCCACGCGCACCGGCATTTTGGAAGCGTTGCGGGCGATGAATGCTGACATCACGCTGGAAAATGAACGCTTGGTCACCGGGGAGCCGGTGGCTGACTTGCGGGTGCGCCACGGCCCACTAACGGCAGCGACATTTAGCGGCGACTTGATTCCCCGGATGATCGACGAAATCCCCATTCTGGCGGTGGCGGCGCTCTTTGCTCAGGGCACGACGGTGATTCAAGATGCGGCGGAGCTGCGGGTCAAAGAGAGCGATCGCATTGCCGCTATGGCCTCTGAGCTCAACCGATTGGGAGCACAGGTGACCGAGCGACCCGACGGCTTAGAAATTGTCGGCGGTCTGTCAACCCTGACTGGAGCTGACGTGGATAGCTTTACCGATCATCGGGTGGGCATGAGCTTAGCAATCGCGGCATTGCGCGCTACCGGCACGACCACCTTGCAACGCGCAGAAGCGGCAGCCATTTCTTATCCCACTTTTTGGGCGACCCTGAACCAAATTTGTGGGGCCTAAGTCACTGCCCAGCCCGAGTCTATGGAGCGGCAGGAGAATCGTCCACGATACTGATCTGTCCTGAGTTTGGGAGGTGCTGAGGCAATCTCTGCAGGTGAAAACACCGCTAAATTGGCGGCGCCAGGCCGGGAAGGTGACTGCCCGCAGGGCTATCAGCCCTCTACGAAAAGTCCATGCTTTTTGGTAGACCTCTAGTCAGCAAGCTGAATATCATCCCCCTCGTCCTAACTGGCAACAGTCCTTCCCACCCTCAGATGGTGGCCCAGCTTGAACCCTAAACCGTGAACCTGGCACCCAATCATCGCGCATAGTGAGTGTATTGGCCGCGCTCTACTCGCAGCTGGAACTGCCCAACCCCTGAGCCGGTCAGAGATTGAGAGTGGTTCAAGGGGGCGGCGGATTGAAGCGGATTGATCTGCTCAGGGGGTGACGGGTGACGGGGATGAACTGGTGCCCTAATGTGTTGACTGACTCAGTGAATGAGAGGCGATCGCCTTATCCTCAAAAGCGATGGGCCGCCACCGTGAAAACCTTTTTGGAGTGTGTACGTCTCGGTTACTATGCGAAAAATTCTGGTCATTGCCGCCGATGGCGAACAGCGGGAGTCACAGCTTGCCATCCTGACCCGCGAAGGGTACGAAACCATTGTTGCCGAGATTATCTCGACGGCGTTAGACATTATTCGCAGGCAGCATCCTGACCTGATTCTCTGCGGGGTGGAGTTGACCGGGGGCGACAATTTTGAGTTATTGCACGCCCTGCAGAACAAGCCCGACTTGCTCGCGATTCCGATTATTTTGCTTACCGACAATTATGAGCCGTTGCGCTGGCGGCAGGGCGTGAACTTAGGGGCCGATGACTGTCTGGTCGTGCCCTTTACTGAACGCAACTTGCTAGAGGCGATCGCCATTCGCTTTAAGAAGCAAGATGCCCTGACTCACCGCTACAACATTTTGATGCGCCACACGGCAGAGCGGCTCAATCGCCTGTCGCACTATGACAGCCTGACTGATTTGCCCAACTACCAGCTGTTACGACAGCGACTGCAGCAGGCCACGGAGCGGGCCTCTGGCGGCAAACAGCGGGTGGCCCTGATGACGTTGAGTCTTGACCGGCTGCGCCAGATCAACAACACGCTGGGCTATGCGGCTGGTGATACGGTGTTGCGGGCGGCCGCCCGTCGCCTGACCGGAATTTTGCCGCGATCGCCCGCCGTGGCCCGCCTAACGGGGAATCAGTTTGCCATTGTGGTGCCCGCCCCGCACGATCGCGAGACGATTATTGCTATTGCTGAAGAAATTTTTGAGAGTTTAGGCCATTCGTTTTCGCTACCGGGTCAAGAGGTCTTTATGACCGCCAGCATCGGTATCGTCATGTTTCCCGACGACTCCGAAGAGATTAGTGTGCTGCTACGGCAGGCCGACGCCGCCCTCGACTGGGCCAAAGTCCAAAAGAGCCACTCTTATCGGTTTTACCGGCCCGATATGCCCGTCGTCTCAGGGGATGAACTGCAGCTCGAAACCTGGCTGCGCTACGCTCTCGAACGTGAAGAGTTTGAAGTCTGGTATCAGCCCAAATACAGTCTGAGTCAAGAGCGGATCGTGGGGGCCGAAGCGCTGATTCGCTGGCAGCACCCGGAGACCGGATACATTTCCCCGGCCCGCTTTGTGCCCCTAGCCGAAGCGACAGGGCTCATTGTCCCGATTGGGGAATGGGTGCTCAAAACGGTTTGTGATCAGACGGCTAGCTGGCTGCGCCATGGTCAACCCGTTGTCGCGATCGCCGTTAACC
>CALCPB010000716.1 GCA_937897665.1 uncultured Halomicronema sp.
AAGGATACGCCTTTTTTTATCTCCTAACCCATACACCAGAAATAGTTATAACTCGCATCATCCACAAGGTACGGTGACCTATCGAGATGTTGGGCTGCACCCAGTACCACCCGTCGATGAATTATGGATTGCTGCAGCGTTCAACAAGTCCGAGGTCTTGCCCGCCGAACTTTCTAAGGCTCTACAAATATCCAATGAGCTAATTGCTGAATTATTGCAAGCAGAATGCTATGTGTTTGGCATTCCCATGTACAACTTCAGTATTCCGGCCAATTTTAAGGCTTATATTGATCAGATTGTGCGCATAAACCGAACATTTACTCCAGCTTGGGAAGGGTTACTTAAGCATAAAAAGATGTTGATCATTAGTACCCGAGGAAGTAGCTATGCCGCTGGCACAGACCTCGCTAGCTATGATTTTCAAGAACCTTATCTGCGTGCGATCTTTGGTTTTATTGGCGGGTGCAACATCACGTTTATTCATGCTGAGAACTTAAACGAAGGAGAAGAAGCTCGTCAGCAGTCTCTGACCAAAGCTCATGACTTAATACAGCAGATGATAACAACTTGGTAGCGAAAAGGGAAAAGCAGGCTTTACGATGGCTTATCAAACTGAATCACTCCTCCCTGTTGCAAAAGTTGACTGGCAAGGCAAACGTCGTGTGGATTATCGAGGCATCTTGCTGCTCGCGTTTCCGCTGTTTCTCAGTAGCGGGGTTCAAGCTGTTCTGAACCTTACAGACTCTTGGTTTATTGGACGCCTCTCGACCGATGCGATCGCTGCAATGGGGGCACTGTACTTTCTTATCCTGGTACTGTTCTTCCTGTTTGGCGGGATCGGCATGTATGTACAAACCTTAGTGGCTCAAGCCTATGGAGAGGGTAAATCTCACCAGGCCGCCCAAGCGGTTGGGGCCGGATTTTGGGGTGCACTCTTGCTCACCCCGATGTTCGTTCTACTGGCTATTTCAGGAGCTGAGCTGCTTAAGCTGTTTCAGTTCTCTCCAGTCGTTGAGCAGCTAGCCCTCGAGTACTGGATGCCCCGTCTCCTGGGCTTGACAATCGCGATTATAAATTTAGGATTGACCGCCTTCTTCAATGGCGTTGGCAAAACTACGATTACGCTGTGGGTATCGATCGCCATTGCCCTCCTCAACGTGGTTTTGAATGAGGGCTTGATGTTTCAGTTGGGAATGGGTATGGCCGGGGCCGCATGGGCGACAACCCTTTCGCTCATGGCTGGCATGGTGCTATAACTCTGGGTTTTTCTCCGCCGTGAGATTCGTCAAGACTTCCAATCTCATCGGATCTGGAAGCCCCAGTGGCAAACAATTCGCTATCTTTTTGCGGCGGGTCTTCCACTCGGGTTTCTCATGACCGCTGATTTAACCGGGATTGCCTTCTTCCAAATCATGCAGGTCAAGCTTGGTGTCGTACCAGGGGCTGCTACCCAGGTTGTCATGATGCTGACCTCGACGGCCTACATGCCAACGCTGGGCATCGCGCAGGCAGGAACAACCTTGGTCGGACAGTCAATTGGAGCAGGTGATCGCCGCTGGGCAAAGCGATTAGGCAATATAGCGATCGCCTTGTGTGTGCTGTACTCGATTTCAGTGAATATCTTACTTGCCTTTAACGGGCAGTGGCTGGTACCGCTATTCGTCACGACGACTGATGCCCACGTTGAAGCCGTTATTCAACTGAGCCAGACATTACTCTGGCTAGCCGTTGTCTACAACGCTTTTAATGCATTGAATATTGGCAGCGCCTTTTGCCTTCAAGGTACCGGCGACGTCAAGGTGCCGAGTCTGCTTGCTGTTCTATTGAGTTGGTTGGGCTTTGTGCCACTCACTCATATCCTGACATTTGAGCCAGGAGAGGGGCTGGTTGATTTTCTGCCACAATTAGGAGTGGGTATCTTTGGTGGATGGAGTGCCGCAATCTTGTTTACTCTGCTACTGAGTTCATCTCTATTTTTGCGATGGCGATTTGGAAGCTGGCAAAAAATTAGTTCGAGATAGAGCACAGCCTACTGATTAGGTGTAGTTTTCTCGCAAATGTCCTCTGGATAATCACCTGAAGATTTAACTGAGGCAGTCCAACTATTCTGTATCCAGAAAGTTTTTGGATAATATCCTTCATACCGAAGTTATCTGGAAGACTGTCTGGATAATTATCTTATAAGCATATCGTCTAGAACCTTTCTGGATCATACCCAC
>CALCPB010000717.1 GCA_937897665.1 uncultured Halomicronema sp.
AGAGAAAATCTTGTAAGCCCCGCAACTACTGGATTTTCAAGGACGAGACGCGGATCTAGGCAAAGCCGATTTGCGTAATGCCAATTGAGAACAGACTGCGTTCAGCGGTGCCATCATGATTGGTGCTCAACTGCAGAACGCCAATCTAACCGCTGCTGATCTCACGGGCGCAAACTGAACGAATACCAATTTGAATGGTGCCACGATCACGGATTGGAACGACAGTGACGCGATTTATTGCAATATGCAAATGCCCGATGGCACCCTTAATCAACTTAGTTGTTGATCCTCCTGGTGATATTTCTGTCTTCGGCTGGTGAGGCAACTGCGGCGATCTCCAACGGCACGGACCCAGCAGCGGAAACGGGAACGAGTCCGCTGTAGCTACGACTATGGGAATGAGATGTCTGTTGCGTTCTAGGAAGAACGAGCAATCCCCGCGATCGACTTGCCATCTGAGCTAAGTTGCTTAAACTTGAGTCAGTAATCTTTCCCAAAGGATTGAGGCGGAAGTATCCGTCATTATTTTAGAGTTCAGTGGGATTGCCCGCATCATGAACCGGGCAATCGGGCACCATGGAAATGATCCCTCTCATTGCCTTGCATCACCGCATTACTTGATGAGCATGAAGCCAAGCAGCGCCCAATCATCGACAACTGAAAGAGCCTTAGCTGCCATCGTACTCACCGATGCAGTTAGTTTTAGCGCTCGGATGTCAGTCGATGAAGAGGGGACGCTGATGCTCATTCAGCGTGATCTAGAGCTGATTGCTGAACAATGTGAATGCTTCGGCGGCAAGGTCTTAAAGTCTACCGGTGACGGGCTGCTGATGTCTTTTTACAGTGCTGTGCAGGCAGTGCTGTGTAGTCAAGAAGTGCAAAAACAGCTGGCCAAGCTGGCTGAAAGCTCAGCTGCGGGCGAATCTCTGCAGCATCGAATCGGCGTGCACTTAGGGGATGTCTTGTTCCGTCACCAGGATGTCCTCGGTAACGGCGTCAATATTGCGGCTCGGCTACAGGCCAAATCGGCTCCTGGTGGCGTCTGTATCTCACAAACGGTCTACGATGTGGTGAAGGCCCGCATCGATATTAATGCCACCTTCCTCGGTCCCCTGAAGCTGAAGAACATTCAAGAACCGGTGGCGGCGTTTCAAATTCCGCCCTTTGGGCAATCGGCGACGATGGTAGTGCCGCAATTAGCAGTGCAACCCGTGGTGGCTGACCTCTCGCCGTTAGCGATCGCGGCGGCGACCTTAGAGCAAGCGCCGCAAATTCGCCGCATCAAAAAACTGATTTTTGGCACCTATCAAGGCGTCTGGGAAAACGACGCTAAGGTGCTAATGCAGTTTGATCTGCTGCCGTTGTTAAAGCAGCTATATCAGCGCCACCGTACCCTGATTTCTCTGGAAAAGGCGCTGCAAACGATGGCCGCACGGCTCAATCACAAATCGGCATACCTCGCCGTGGCCGATACCATTTTGCAGGCCCTTGAGCCCGTTTACACGGAAGCAGAAGATTCGGCCTCCGATGGGGAAGTGGCTTCTCGGTCTAGCCTGCGCGATCGCTACAACGAAATCGCCGAAACCCTAGCTCAGCAGACTGACCGTTTGCGTATCAAGAAGCTGCTTTATGCTGTGATTCATACGGCTTGGGAAAATGATCAGGCCGTTTTGGCGCTGCACACGCTGGCTGATTTGGTCACTGATGTTCACCAAATTGCCCCTTCTGAGGCCGACTTAAGCTATCACCTTGAGCGCATTATTAAACGGCTCAATCGCCACAATCACTATGCGCAGCTTGCCCTGATCATTAGCGAAGCGTTTCACCCACTCTACGGCCCCCCCGTCGAGGCGGCTCCCGTGGTGACCGAACTGTCTGCAGAGCCTTTAGCAGACGGCCACACGATGATGTTTGGCAGTGATAAGCCCGTGATTGATGAAGGCTTGACTTCTCTCACTGGCTGGCAAAGCTCTGTCCTTTCGGACGGACAGACGAGCGTTCATAGCAGCCAGCTAGCGATCTCTAACGTCTGCCCGATTGAGGGGCCTCAGGACGCAAAAATCCATGATCGGGCCAATCTCTATGCGTTGCGATTGGAGATTATGCGATACACCAATCCCCTACGGGCGAAGATCTTGCTGTTGTCAACGGTGCGCAGTCCTTTTACGGCAACGCCACAAGACTGGCTAACGCTGAAGTCAAAATCGTTAGATGATTTGATTAAGACGACCTTTCAATACTGTCAAACCTTTTCTGATTTAGAAAGTAAGCTCACTATTATGTCTCACTGTGTTGGCAACGTCGGCGAGAATATTCAAGCAGCGGGGGCCATTTTGCAAGCGATGAAACCGTTCTATCCTTAGGGAAGGTGTCCATTAATCAGTGAGTCTCTCTCGGCTTAGCGCTCGGCGGCCTTAGTACTTTCCCCCCATGACCCCACAAGACTTTCTGGAATGTTACGCCTCAGGCAAGAGGAACTTTAAAGGGTTTTCCCTCGCCGGGATCGATCTTTCTAAAGCTGACATTATTGGCTCCAATCTACAGCTGGCCAATTTAGAAAATGCTATCTTCACGCTGGCTTATTTGACCCGCGTTAACTTTCGGCGCGCTAACTTAGCGCGGGCTCAGTTGGCTGGGGCCAATCTTAACCAGGCCAATTTGACCCAAGCCAACCTGAGTGACGCGAATCTGCATGGGGCCAGCCTGCAGGGGGCTGATCTGCGCAGTGCGCAGCTACCGCTAGCTGATCTCATGGATGCCAATCTGATCGAAGCTGATTTGAGAAACGCCGACATGAGTGTTGCGAACTTGACGTGGGCTTGTTTGCGCGGAGCTAACTTTCGGCAAGAAGACCGCAAGTACATCGCCAATCTACGAGGAGCCAATCTGCGACTAGCTGACCTCGAAGGGGCCAATTTGCGCGGAGCCGATTTGGCCTATGTCGATCTGAGCGAAGCTAACTTGGCACATGTGAGCCTGCTGGGGGCTGATCTGCATGGCGCCAATCTGCAGGGGGCATATCTGCAGAGTGCCAATCTGAGCGATGCGCTGATGGCAGACGCTAATCTTGAGCAGGCTGATCTGACGAATGTGCTCGCTAATCGAGTGAATTTATCCCAGGCTCATCTGGATCAAGCTCTGCTGCACGATATTCGGCTCGCGGAAGCGCTGCTGGCAGAAACCTCAATGCAAGATGTGGTCTTGACCCGCGCTAATCTCAATCGGGCCGACCTCAGCCGTGCCAATCTGACTCGCGCTGATCTCACGGCGGCGACCTTGGTGGAAGCCTACTTAGGTCGCGCTAACCTCGCCCAGGCCGATCTGACTAACGCTGTCATAGCCCGGGCCGAAAT
>CALCPB010000718.1 GCA_937897665.1 uncultured Halomicronema sp.
ACAGGTGCCCCCCATGTCAGCCGCTTCAATAATCGCGGTTTTGAGACCCCGGCGCACGGCGTGTAGGGCCGCGCCATGCCCGCCGACCCCGGCACCAATAATGACCAAGTCATAGTCAAAGGCTTGACTCACAGCTCTCTCCTCAGCAATCGCAGCGAATTCTAGAGTATCGTTTGCTGCAGCGACTGGCTACCTGGCCAGTCGTCCTGTAGCTTTTCCATTCTTGACCAAAGTGGACAATTTCGACAGTGGGCATCCCTCGACCTAGCTGCCGGGTCGAGGGATGCCCCGTTGGATAGCAGCGACATCAGGCCGTCGGTAGGGCTCAAGGCCTTACGATCGCCCTAGCTTTTGCACCACACTTGGCGATGTCGTTGAGGGCGGCACGGGAGCCGTCAACGGCGGTACCGGCCAAGCGCGATCGCGCGCGCGGGCTAACAAATGGTGCTCTTTCGGCACCTTGACCCGCGTGGCTAAGCCGACCCGTTCTAACAGCTTAATGAAGCGATAGGTCGGGTCAGGCAAATAAACCACGCGATCGGCCCGCAGGGTAATGCCATGACGACTCGATGACGGAAACGTATGGTGTAAATTGTGCCAGCCTTCCCCCAGCGTTAGAATCGCCACAAATCCGTTATTGCGGCTCGTATCGTCAGTCTGAAAGGGCTGCTCGCCGACTAAATGACTGAGCGAATTCACAGTTTGCGCCCCGTGAAACAGTACTGTTGTACTGAGAAAAAACGCTCCCAGATATTCCCAGCCTCCTAGCCCATAAGAGACAGCCCCCAAGGCCACTAAAGGCAGAAAATGTAGGCGATCGAGCCGCCGCAGAAAGGCATCATTTTCCACATCAGCGGGCAGCTTAGCAGGGAAAAACTGGCGCGATAACAGCCAGCCCCCCTGCGACCAATAAACCCCGTTGATCCCCTGCGGGGGGACATAGGGCGAATGGGGATCGTGCAGCTGATCCGCATGTTGGTGATGGGCGAGGTGATGAGCTTTCCACCAGCTTGGCCCCATTTGCCCCGCAGCCGACGCCACTACACAGCCCAGCCACAACAGCGGTTTTGGGGCCTGGTAGCTTTTGTGAGTCAGAAGGCGATGATAGATACCCGTAGTCGCCAGCATCCGTAGCACGTACCACAGCACTGCCCAGGCTATGGCCCCGGCTGACAAACCAGTGATGAATAGGAGCAGTGATCCCACATGGCTGATGAGGATCAGCGCTGGCCCAATCAGATAGAGCACGACCGTCAGCGGAGAATATTGCCGCATATTTTTTTTAGTTGCCTGATATTTAGCAAACCTCAGTCTACCGGCATCTGTCTCTACTCAAATCCCCCTGAAGACAATTCACCTGACTCAAAGCGGATGGGAGCGTTGATTTCAGTCTCACGCACAGCCAATGCGAGACGTCTGGCATCGATCGCCTTCCCCCGATGACAACTGGCTTGTGCCCGATCACCGTTTTTCGTCGGTGGAACCCGGCGAAAACTTTAGGGTCTTAAAAGGTAGAACACGGCAATGCGTTTCGCAGAGAATCAGGACCGCTCGCTTGGCCTTCGTAGACCTGAAAGCCAAGCGAGCGACGAATCATCGCGGCATCACCCACACGCATTCATTGATATATCGCTGACTAAAAAACGTACATGCAGAATTCCAGTTTTATACAAGAGGTCGTCCGGCTGACGAATCAGTTTCGGGCCCAAAATGGTCTGAGCGTGCTCTCAGTAGACACCGACCTAACTGAGGCAGCTCAGTCCTATTCAAAAACCATGGCGCTCGGAGACTTTTTTAGTCACATCGGGCCAGGTGGCTCGCTGCCGTGGGATCGGGCAGAAGCTGCTGGGTACGACACGGGCATTGTCGGCGAAAACATTGGGATGGGCTTTTCGACGCCAGACGAGATTGTGGACGCGTGGATTGATAGTGACAGACACCGAGCCGCCATGCTAAACCCTCGATACAACGAGATCGGCGTGGGTTACTACTTTCTGCGCAATGATACTGGCTCGGTCAATTACAACACTTACTGGACTCAACTATTTGGCCAGGGCGATATCGAAGTCGTGGCGGCTGATGGCAGCGTCGCGGTATTTGATCCGGTACAGTATGGGGCTTCATATGGCGATTTGATTGCCGCCTATGGCTACGATCCGATCGCCTTTGAGCAGCACTACATCATTTTTGGCAGAGCCGAAGGTCGGATTAGCGATCGCTTTGACGAAGAGCGTTACTTAGCCTCTTATGATGACTTGATCGAAGCGTTTGGCTACGATCCCGCGACTGCGACCGCCCACTACATTCAATTGGGCCATTATGAGGGCCGCTCAGATGACGGGTTTCAGCCGCTGCAATATTTAGCATCCTACGGGGATCTCCTCACGGCCTTTGGGACCAATGCTGAGTCGGCCACTCAGCACTATATTCAATTGGGCTATCGCGAAGGGCGATCGGATGAGCTATTTGATGCCGGTCGCTATTTGGCCTCTAACGCTGACTTGATCAACGCTTTTGGCTACGACACTGAGGGCGCATCGAGCCATTACATCCTGCTGGGAATCAGCGAAAATCGTTCTACCACATCATTTGACCCCGCCGCCTACTTAGGGCTGCATGCCGATCTGCAGTCAGCGTTTGGGAGTGACCTCACCGCCGCCACTCGGCACTATGTTCAGTTGGGATTCCTGGAGGGCAGGGCTACAGGCACTTAGGGAACTGCGAAGGGAACTGCGAGTCAATCCAGTAACTGAACCTTGCTGTGGATGGGGGAGAAGGTATGGCGGCATGCAGAAGTCGGCAATTGGAATCAAACATCTGGAGTGACCGGATCAAACTGCACTGAGGAAAAATCCTGCATCTCACCCAGCACAATATCCATTACGTCAAAATTGCGCCGCCCATCAGCTTTTCATAGCGGCGTTGGAGTTCTTGTCGCAAGATCGGAAATTTTGACAATGTCGGATCTTCGTTGATCACTGTTTCAGCCGCCTGCCGGGCGATCGCCAGCGCATCTTGATCGGCGACCAGGCTAGCGAGGGCAAAGTCTGGGAGGCCGGACTGGCGCGTCCCCAGCACTTGCCCTGGCCCGCGAAAGCGCATGTCCATTTCGGAGATAAAGAAGCCGTCTTGCGACTCTTCGAGCACCTTGAGCCGCTGCAGCGCGACATCGTTGCGGGTACTGCTCATCAGCAGACAAAAGGACTGGGCCGCCCCCCGCCCCACGCGCCCCCGCAGCAGGTGCAGGTGCGGAAGCCCAAAGCGCACGGCAAGGTAGGTTTGCCTAACGGTGGCGTTGGGCACGTCTACGCCCACTTCAACCACAGTCGTCGAGACCAGCATCTGACTATGACCGTCGCGGAACTGACTAATGGCGGCGTCTTTTTCGGCGGCACTCATGCGGCCGTGTAGCAAGCCCACTTTGAATTCAGGAAACACCTCTTCCTGCAGTCGCTGGTGCTCATCGATCGCTGAGCGCAAATCCAGCTTTTCCGACTCTTCTACCAGGGGCAGCACGACATAGATTTGCCGACCTTGGGCGATCTCCCGCCGCATCAGGTCGTAGGCATGGGTGCGATCGCGGCCCTTGAGCAAAGTGGTTTGAATGGCTTTGCGACCCGGCGGCAGCTCATCAATTTGACCGACTTCCAGATCGCCATGCAGCGTCAGCGCCAACGTGCGGGGAATCGGCGTCGCCGTCAGCGTCAGCACGTGAGGATTATCGCCTTTGCGCTGTAGTCGTGCTCGCTGCTGCACCCCAAACCGATGCTGCTCATCGATCGCGACTAGGCCCAAGCGTTGGAACTGCACAGGATCTTCGATCAGCGCGTGGGTGCCCACCAGCAGCGGCAGTTGCCCCGTCATCAGATCTGAGAGAGTTTGTCGCCGCTTGGCTGCCCGAGTCGAACCGGTGAGCAACTCCACTGGCAGACTGAGTGCGTTAAACCAGCCCACCAGCTTGCGATAGTGCTGCTCGGCCAGCACCTCAGTCGGGGCCATCAGCGCCCCCTGATACCCAGCTTGAATCGCCGCTAAGATCGCCACCACCGCCACCACCGTTTTGCCCGAGCCGACATCGCCCTGCACCAACCGGTTCATCGGCGTCGGTTGCTGAATGTCGGTCAAGATTTCGTTCACGACCCGCTGCTGTGCGCCGGTAAAGGCAAACGGCAGGTTGTCGTAAAACTGGTCAATCAGCGCTCCGGTCGGCGCTAAAATTACCGAGGTCGCCTGCTGGCGGCGCGTTTGGCGGCGTTGCAACAGTCCCAGTTGCAGGTAGAAAAACTCGTCAAACACCAAGCGACGGCGGGCCTGCTGCAGCGTTTCATCATCTTTGGGAAAGTGGATATGGGCAATCGCCACCGGCAACTCAACCAGGCCAAATTCTTGACGAATGGCGGCGGGTAGCGGATCTTGTAGGGCGATCGCCGTCGGCAACGCGGCCACTATCGCTCGCCGCACCAGGGCTGCTCCTACCCCTTCCGTCAAGGGATACACCGGCACAATACGACCCACCGTGAGCGATGCGGCTTCGCCGTCTGGCCCGTCAAGTACCTCCAAGTCGGGACTGTCAAGGGTGATGCCATACTTATTTTTTTTCACCAGTCCTGAAGCGGCGACGACGGCCCCGACCGGATACTGTCGCTTCTGGCTCTGCTGCCAGCCCATATTGCGAAAGCGTTTGCCCGGCCAAAACTTGGTCAGGCGAATCTGACCCGTCGCATCAGTCAGCACCAGCTCTTGAATCGTCAGATTCGGATTTCTCGGACTGCTAAAACAGCCTGATCGCTTCACTGTGCCCACCAGCGTCACCGTTTCCCCCGGCTGCAGCTCGCGGATGGGCACCTGCTGCGCATAGTTGATGTAGTCACGGGGGTAATAATGCAGCAGATCTAGCGCCGTTAACAAACCGAGCTTTGCCAGCCGTTCCGCATTCTTGGGGCCAACGCCTTTGAGATAGGTGACGGGCTGCTCAGGGGGCGAGACCTGGCCGTTTCGCCCAGTTGACACCGCTGGGGCTGATGGTGCAGATTTTGAACGTCCGACCGCCGTTTTCGCGCGGCCATTCTTCACGGAACCACTCGCTTTAGCTGGCGCGGCAGCAGGTTTCGCCTGCTCTAAAGATTTCATAGTATCGTACAGGGTTTGCCGCGTTTCGGCCACGAGATGCTGACGCGCGGCTAAACTCATCTCGCGATACCGGCTGTAGTCTGCCGCCAGCGATCGCCACTGCCCCTGCTTATCCGCCGGTAAGGGAGCGGGCGGCGCCGACAGTTCCCCCTGCAAAAACTCGCTAAAACGCTGCTGATGTCCTTCTAAGTCGTTGAAGCCGCGATCGGCTTCGACCATCAGCGCCTTTTGCAGGCGAGTCCAGTCAGGCGCGGTTGCATTGTGGAGAGTGTCGCTCATACGCCCAATCGACCAAAGCTCAGCAGCTAGCGGATTCAGAGACCACCGGGAACCCCCAGATTGTTCAGGATACTAACCCGAGACTGGTAGGGGAGGGAAAGCTCCATTCTAAAACCGCTAGCTTGTCAGCAACTGTGGGCATATGGTTTGAGTAACGCTCGCAAACAGTATGGCAGTCTAACTAGAGCCCAAGACCAAGCTGCTACCGCTGAGCGATCGCCTTCAACGGTAGGAAAGGAGAAGGGGCTCATCAAGCGAACATCGTTTTCCCAACAATCCCAGTCAAGGCCGTGCTGCAGCCATCGCGAACCGGATGATTAGGGCTCGTAAACTTGAGCTTCAATGCCTTGACTGCTTAATTCTTCAGTCAAGGCAGCGGCACCTGCTTCACTACTAAATGCGCCTAACTGAATGCGGGCACCCACATCAAAATTACGCACGTAGGCATCGCCCACGACCTCACGGGCCTCATCCAAGGAGAGATCCCCCGTGTAGTCTGACACCACGTAATAAGAACTCACCGGCGCTTGACTCACTGCAGGCGAAGGATTGGCGGTCGCGGGGGCGGGCCCCACTGCCGCTGGTTGAGGTGCTGGGGCCGGTGCTGGAGCCGCTGCCGGGGCCTGATTGGTGGGGGCGATCGCCGCCGGACGCGGCGCTGGAGTAATGTTTTGCGGGATCTGATTGACCTGCTGGGGAGTTGGCGTACCCGCCGCAGAGGTCGTATTGGCGGCAGCATTGCCCGCATTTGTCTGATTGGCCCCTAAACCGTTGCCATTGCCAGGGCGATCGGTGGCGAGGGGGGTCGGCTGCCCCGCTAGCGGCGAAGCGCTAGAAGGCAAGTTGCTAAGCGTGTTGAGGTCTAGGGTCGAAAACTCTCGCTGCGAGAGATCAGGCCCAAGCGCACTCAGAGGCGGTCCCTCAGGGCTGGCGATCTCGTCTGCATCTGCGGTCACCCCATCCACGGTTTCAACCTCCTCATTCCCTTCTGCACCGGGCCAAAAGCGAGCCAGCGGGCTATTGCCAAACAAGTTTTGGGCAGCAGAGGGGTTGACCAGCACAAATCCAAACCCGGCACTCGCCACGAGCAGCAGCAACAATGCGCCCAAGCCGAGGGGGGTATTGATGCCCTCAAACCAGCTTTTTGCTGTGGGGGAAGGCTCTGACCCAGCCGCTGGATATGAGGTATCAAAGTTTTGCAGCAGCGCCTCAGATGACTCTAGGTAATTGTCGGGCTGCGGGGCGGCCTGCCGCACAAGAGCACTTTTGAGATTGGCCACCTCTGAGACGCTACCAGTTGCAGTGGCTGGTACGGGGTCTGAGACAGGGGCTGGCGCACTGGAATTAGCCGTTTGGGCAATGCGCGGATTGGGGGGTGGAGGGGGTGCCGCAGCCGCAGTCGCGGGCAATTTCACCGGCTTAGCCGGGGTTGGCACGTTGATGAGATTGAGCGATCGTTGCCGACGTGACTGAAACTGGGGTGGTGCAACACCGGGCTGAGCTTCACCGCGCTTGGCATAGCGATACCGTGCCAGCTCGTAGTCAAGGTTAATGTTGAGGCTAGATAGCGTGCTTCTCAGAGGGGGTTTGAGTCCTTCTAGCAAGGCACTGTTAGCCAGCGGTGATTGAGAATAAGACTGCTGAGGGGCAGTTGAGGGGGTCATGGGGCTCGCCTCACGGAAAATACCAACACGGTTTACACCAACGACGCAGACCAGCCGCAACTTGCTTTTGCCTCTGATAGAGAGGCTTTTGCTGATATCTGCGGCAACTCGCATCTAGTTATAGCAATGTCTGCGTAAAAGTGAGCATTCTTTTAAGACAAGATTTGTTCGCAGTTGGCACAATGTCGCTACATTTAGGGGGGTGTTAAAGAGAAATCACGCCACCCCTAGCGACGTCACCGCCCACTGTCAGACTAGAGTGTTAGGTAACGCCTAACCACTGCTAGCCGCCACTGGGGATGCTCAAGACCCTGTGGCTATGACTGCAAGACCTGGTCGGTTGGGAGTTGTGGGTGTCTGCTAGAGCCGGACGCGAGAGTGTGCTCAGTCAGCCCTCAAATCTGGCAACGTCCTAAGAGTGACACCGCTTTTTGCCACCCTTGCCATATCTGGCGTTTGTAACGATGCGCCTTTAGCGATGCAGTCGATTCAAGCCTTGATGAATAATTTGGAGCGATCGCCCCAATGGCGGGAGTCCTCCGGTTTGCGGCAGGTGTTGGCCATTTGGCCACAGCTGGTTGGCGCCGCCGTTGCGCAGCACAGTCACCCCACCAAGATTTACCGAGAGGTGCTGCAGGTCTCGGTATCGAGCGCGGCCTGGGCACAAACACTGACCTTTGAGCGCACTCGGATTCGCCAAAAGCTGCACCAAAAGCTGCCCTCACTGACCACCAAGATTCGCGATCTGCGCTTTGCCCCCGCCGAATGGCGGCGACTCACCCAGCGATCGCAGCCCCTCGCCGTCAACTCTCTCGTCCATCACCCCAGATCGGAAGAGCCACGTCTGAACTCCAGTCACCTTGTAATCTCGTATGCC
>CALCPB010000719.1 GCA_937897665.1 uncultured Halomicronema sp.
TAAGACACCTTTCAAGATACTGCAGAGAATTTTGGCTCCATTCTTATAGTTGAGACCATTGACATTCGTTTACATAATTTGAAGTGTCTATTCTCATTGATTTTTATCATCAATGGCATGCCTGGCTCTGAAATCCCTTGCAGACCCTTGATGCAGATAAAGATCAAAGAAGAATCAGGTATATTCACCTTCGCAAAAGTTAATGAAGTTGCGTATACTAGAGCCATTCGTTGCGGTGAGTAGAAATGCTCACTTTGAATTTCCCGGTTGGTTCGCCTAGTCATCGTGTATTCGATAGTTCCGAATCATCTGCTGACTTTCTCCGACCCGTGTGGTTTGGGTAAGGCTGCGATGATCAGGATGAAGGCACACTTTTAATGATGTATCCATCAGCCTCGGGCTAGATAGCTGCGTAAACCGGCGTTCTATGTGCAACTGTTCATCTGAACTCACGTGAATGTCATGATTAGTGAACAATTTCCGTGGTTAACCACGATTGTCCTTTTTCCTTTCCTGGCAAGCTTGCCAATTCCGCTACTGCCGACCAAGGGTCATAAGGCTGTCCGCACCTATGCTCTGGCCGTCGGACTGACTGAGTTTGCGCTGATTATTTACACGTTCGCCCAGTACTTTACGCTTCAAGACTCTGGGCTGCAACTGTTCTAATCTTACAAATGAGTTACTCAAATCTGTTTGAACAGATCTCAGGCCGACGATGGTTTATCGATGCCCTTAGTGGTTCTAAGCGGTTTGGTGACGACGCTGGCAATGCTGGCATCTTGGAATATCTCTTCTAAGCCACGCCTCTATTACTTTCTGCTGTTGCTGATGTACAGCGCTCAGGTTGGCGTATTTCTCTGCCAAGACATTCTTATGTTCTTCTTGATGTGGGAGATTGAGCTGGTTCCTGTATATCTGCTGATCTCAATATGGGGCGGTCAGAAGCGGCGTTACGCGGCGACCAAGTTCATTCTCTACACGGCGATTGGCTCTATCTTCATTCTGGTGTCTGCTCTGGCCATGGCCTTCTACGGCGACACCGTCACGTTCAATTTTGCTGATTTGGCCCTTAAGGAATACTCATTGCCCTTTCAGCTATTTGCCTATGCGGGTTTCTTGGTGGCCTTTGGTGTCAAGCTCCCGATCTTTCCGTTTCACACTTGGTTGCCTGACGCCCACAGTGAGGCCCCCGCAGCCGTGTCAATGATTTTGGCTGGAGTGCTGCTTAAAATGGCTGGCTACGGCATCATTCGTATGAATATTGAGATGTTGCCTGATGCTCACGTCTATGTGGCTCCTTTCCTCGCAATTCTCGGCGTTATCAACATCATCTACGCTTCTCTGAATGCTTTTGGACAAGACAATTTGAAGCGTCGCATGGCTTATTCCTCGATCGCTCATATGGGGTTTGTGCTGATTGGCTTTGCGGCTATCACTACCATCGGATTGAGTGGCGCAGTCTTACAAATGCTTTCTCACGGTTTGATTGCGGCGGTGATGTTTTTCCTCTCTGGTGTGACCTACGAACGAACCCATACGCTCGATATGTCTGAATTGGGGGGTATGGCTCGCAAAATGCCAGCGGCGTTTGCCTTCTTTACGGCAGCGGCGATGGCTTCCTTGGCTCTGCCTGGAATGAGCGGCTTCGTCAGCGAGATCGCTGTCTTCTTAGGCATGGCCACTAGCGATGCTTACACCACGACCTTCAAAGTCGGCATCATTGTGTTGTCGGCAGTTGGGGTGATTCTCTCACCGATTTATCTCCTTTCCATGCTGCGCCGTATTTTCTACGGCAGCACGGGCGAAGTGGTTGAGAAGACGCCTTTGATGCTCGATATTCGTCCCCGTGAGGGTTTCATTGCGGCTTGCCTGTTAGTGCCGGTCATTGGGATTGGTCTGTATCCTAAGTTAGCGACTCAGACCTACGATGCTAAAACTGTAGCGGTATTAGATCGAGTGCAAGACACCGTGATGCTGATTGCGGATCAGCCCGGGCAGCCCATGTTTAGCGCGATCTCATCGCCTGAGCGAATGGCTGCGATGACGGCCCCTGCTATTTTCGAGTAAGAATCCACTGAATTGTTTCACTGAATCTGAAGGACGAGCGGCGCAGATACCTGCGTCGCTTTTTTTTATGGGCTCTTTGGATGTTCAATCAAAGGAATATCTGGAAACTCTTCTCGGTTTGAGGTGCAGGCAAGAGCGGCATAACAGTTGAAAGTTCAGGGTGAAGTATTCGGAGGCAAAGTCTGAGATGGCGGCAGTAGAGATATACCTACAGGCTCTGAAGCACTTGTATGAGCGACAAGCCAACCCTGATGCCGCAGTTGCGATGCGGGCTTATATGCGCAACCAGTTTGAATTTTTGGGGATTAAGTCACCCGCGGCTAAGGGGCTTTTGCGGGAGTTAATGACGGAGCAGGGGTTGCCAGAGCCAAAGCACCTTGAAGCGATTGTTCAAGCTTTATGGGGCTGGCCCGAGCGAGAATATCTGTATGCGGCACTCACTCTTTTAGACAAATTGCAAAAAATGCTGACCTTGGCGGCTGGACCGCTATTGGCGTATTTGATTACAACCAAGTCTTGGTGGGACACGGTGGATTCTATTGCTATCCATAATGTGGGCAAACTTTTGCGGCAATATCCAGCGGGGCGCGATCGCACCCTTGCTCCCTGGCGGCGCTCTGACAACTTGTGGTTACGGCGTACCACGCTGCTGTGTCAGCTTGATTACAAAACCGATACCGATGAGCAACTCTTGTTTGCACTGGTGGCAGAAAATCGAGTCTCCTCAGAGTTTTTCATTCAAAAGGCAATCGGCTGGGCGCTGCGAGAATACTCTAAAACTGCTCCAGAAACCGTCAAATCATTTGTAGCCTCAACTGAGCTCGCCCCCTTGAGTCGCCGTGAAGCATTGAAATGGATGAAAGCGAAGGGTCAACTCAAAGCTGGGAAAATGGCCCGATTTTCTGAAACAGCGCAGCAACTCTGGTTGCCTGATTTCGGGTTTTCCCTAAACGGTTAGATCTTGCACAAGTAGGTCAACGAGTAAAGGCGGAAATTAACTGGCCTGGTTTGAGATGAGGTGCCACTCGTCTGCATGGGCAAGTTCTGTGAACTGAGCAGCGGCAGCCTGAAAAGGAGTCGGGTCTTGAACCAGCAGGTATAGCGGACGGACCGTTTGCCAGGGCGCTACCAACTCTGCGGCTGGTAGGGCAATGATACGGCGATCACAATAGAAGTTGAGGGAGGGGCGTTCGTAGCCATAGGCCATGTAGACTGGCTGCTCCGGCGGCACCTGCTCATTTACCAGGCTTGCGATCGGCAGCACCGGGAACGATTCGCCGAGCTCCCACAGCCAATGATCAGAGATCATTAAGCTGCCCAGGGCGAAATAACGCCCCACCACCAACGTAGGAATAAACCGGGTTTGTTGGCGTGAGCTAAATAGCGCTGCCAGGCCTGAGGTGATGGCTACGGTGCCAAAGGTGAGCGCTAAAGCCATTGAAGGCTCACCCCCCCAAGGACTGGCGTAAACGACGCCTGCCATGCCTACCAGGCTAAACAGGGCCAGCAGCCAAAACCAGGCTGGAGGAATTTGTTTGAGGGCGATGCTGCGACCGTTCCAGTGCTGATACCGGTGCCAGGCCGCGGTGAGGGCCACTCCGACGGTGAGGGCGATCGCCGGATACAGCGGAAAGATATACCAGGGTAGTTTGGTGCCCATGATCGAAATCGCGAGCAGATATCCCACCGTCCACACGAGCAAAAGCTTGCCCCAGGTTTGATGACGCGATTGCCAGGTAAGCCAGAAACCTGTCGGCCAAAAGATTAGCCAGGGCCAGCCGTACTTCAGCAATTCCAGCAGGTAGTACCAGATGGGACCTTGGTGATTGTCAACGGCATTCCAGACGCGCTCAAAATTTTGGTTGAGCAAGGTGACATCTAAAAATTGCTGCCCATAATATTGCCACTGTAAGAAATACCAGCCAATGATCGGCAAACTGCTGAGAGCCAAACCGGCCCATAGATATGGCGATCGCAGGGCTTTTGGGGCGTCCCACAGCAAAAACAGCAGGGCGATCGCGAGGAGCAAAATTCCTAAAATACCTTTGGTGAGGCACATTAAGGCAAAGCAAACGCCGACTCCCAGAGAACCAACTGGGTGACGGCGAGATCGCAGCAGTAGCCATAACAGAGCAATAAAAAAACAGGTGACGGCCCCGTCTAGCATGGCTAAGCGGCCATGGCGCACCACTGGCAAGCAAGTCAGATAGATGCCTGCCCCCAAACCCGCATAGGTTCGCGTGGGAAAGATTTCTCGCCCGAGGAGATAGAGCAGCGGTACGGAGGTGGCGGTCAACACGGCTCCGGGTAGTCGAGCTACCCAGGTATGGACGCCGAAGTTTTGAAATGCGGCGGCGATGAGGCTGTGCAAGAGGGGGGGCTTATTTAGGTAGGGGTCTCCCCATAGCTGTGGATGTAGCCAAGCTGTCCAGGTTCCACCTTGACTGAATTCACGAGCGACTTGAGCCACGGTGCCTTCATCCCAATCGCGTAGCGGGACGCCGCCTAAATCCAGGCAAAATAAGCCCAGTGCTGCCAGCCACAAGAGCGCGAAACACAGAAGGTCGCTGCGCGGAATGGTTCGCTGAAAAATCATAGTGCCTCTGCAGCGGTCGCTCTCAAAAGGTTACTGCGGATGCTTGCGTCTTGGGGGCAAAGGCAGCGTTTTAAGCGAGTTCATAAGATGCGTCGTTAACGGCAAGAGAAAGTCGAGGTGTGACTATCTTCCGTCTTGACTAAAGGGGTTTGGTTAACCAGAGGGAATGGGTTTGATAGCCCAATTTTTGATAGAGCGCGATCGCTCCAGGATTATCGGCAAAGACCTGTAACCCAATTTGATAATCTCCTCTTGCTCTAGCCCAAGCCTGGGCCTGATGGAGCAAGGCCGTGGCAATGCCACGGCGGCGGTGTTCTGGCGAGACATATAGTACCAGTACATAGCTATGGCGATCACCGCGCTGCTGATCAACCGCATTCCCTAACCATAAACAACCGACCGGACTCTGAGACGCGGGCTCAGTTTCTACCCACCATAATGGTGTCTGCTCGGATAAATGGCGATCGACTGTTTGAGTTAAGTGATGGAATGTTTGCGTGCCAGCAATTTCTTGATAAGTTTGGCTGAGGAATTTGACTAACAGCGATCGCTCTGACCGGGAACCGCGTCGTAAAGCATAGCCAGCAACCGGGAAAGCCATTCAGCTGACTAAGCCTGACTGACGACTGAGGCGATCAGCCCGGACAACCCGGCAGAAATTGTAGGCGCTGCACCGTTGTTAGCTGTCGGTGTAACGGGGGGAATCTCGATCTGGCCGACGGGCTCCTCAATAGGAGCAGGAGCCATCATGTCACTGGGCAAAAAGATGCGGGCACTGACCGCAAGCATGGCCACTAAAAAGGTCAGCACAATCAGGAAGGGAGCAATGTAAGAGCGGAAAAAAGCCATAACACTTGTCACCGAAGATAGTACGTGGACAAAACTTGAGCCCCAGCTTCTGATCAAGTTTAGAAGCTAGCTTTCAAAGTCTAAAGTATAGACAGGGGCAAATGGCTTGAGGAAACGACTGTCATACTGCTGCGCCCCCTCACGCGAACCTATTCTCAATCTTATGGCAGTGGTAGAACGGCCAATATCTGCCCTCTGTGTTGAACAAAAAATGAGGAAGGGGCTGACTCAGCGGCTAACAAACTGTCAGATATTGCGTATCATTTGGAGGTAGGTAGTTCCCTGGCAGATTTGATTTCTTGCCTAGAATGGGGATGCTGACCAGGGTTGGCCGAGCGGATTAGGCAGCGAACTCATAATTCGCCTTAGGCAGGTCCGACTCCTGTACCCTGGATTGATCGCAAGTTTGACTGCAGAGATTATTAATCGAGCGCTAGCTGCTCGCGATCGCTCTCAATTTTCTTTACCATTAGGGAAGGCTGGAAAAATCAATCATTCCTCAACGCTTCCTCATTATTTATTTGATTTAGTTGCTAACGATGCTGTCATTTTTAAGCCGTTTGATTGACCGTCATTCTGATGATGTGATTGCTCAGGTCGAAATCTACACCTGGCAAACTTGTCCCTACTGCATTCGGGCTAAATTGCTGCTGTGGTGGAAAGGCGTCAAATTTACGGAATACAAAATTGACGGTGATGGCGGCGCTCGCGTTCGCATGGCAGAGCGAGCCAACGGTCGCAAAAGCGTGCCGCAGATTTTTATTAATAATGAGCATATTGGCGGTTGCGATGAGCTGTATGCCCTTGACGCCAAGGGACAGCTAGCCCCCTTGCTGACTGAACCGGCGCCGCTCTAACCCACCATTTCCCCTATCGGCTGAGGACACGGTTGCATAGACATTGGCGAACAGTCTAACGGCAATCTGCGAGTTGACCCTTAAGCCAGCAAGCCTGAACTTGCTGGGCCGATCACTTTGGTCACGGCGCTGAGCGATAACTCTCAAACCGACGACACATTTCCAGGTTGGGAGAGGACGAGATTAGCTCACACCTGTGCCCCAAGGGCAGCGCTCTCGAGCTGTGCCATCCCTTATGAGAAGTCTTTTCCTCAAAGTGTGGGATCGAGCTGAAGACAGTTTTTTCTATCGCGGTATAGATTTCTGTTCAAAAATCAGAAATCTGCACCATTGTGCATTTGCATTTCTTAAGGAAATTGTTAAGTTAAGTATATATTGATGAATCTCATAACCGGTACCTCTCAATCATGCAACTCACTGCCACAGCCGCCAAGCTTTTTCGGCCCAATGTCTCTGCTAATACTCTGTCGCAAACCACCCTCGCGATTTTGCGGGTGACCTTAGGGATCATGATGATTCACAACGGACTCGACAAGCTGGCAGATATCGAGAATTTTGCCCGTGCTTACGTTGAGTACTTG
>CALCPB010000720.1 GCA_937897665.1 uncultured Halomicronema sp.
ATTACAGGAAATGGGCAGTTCCAGGCCCGCTTCCTGATCGGCCGATAAAATTGTCTTGTCCTCTGCAACTTGAACTTGAGTGACAGTGCCTTGGTGATTAATTTCGACGGTAAACGTATTGGCCATCAGCTTTTTTTGAGCGTCAAATCACAGAATAAAAAACGGTGTGGATGAGGGCTGGCGAATGAAGGCTAGCCCTCATTGGGCTGGGCTGACAACAGAGTGCTGCAAACGTTGGGATAAAGCCATCCACTCAACTAACAGAAAGGACTGCTACGGGCGCTGTTGGCAGCGCAGCCTACTGCAGAATCGGCGAGGCCAGAGTTGTGTCATGCACCCCAGACGACAGGGGCGGGGTATCAGTTTGTTATTAGACCGATGCCGAGAGGTGAGTTATCCCTCAATAGGCAAACTCAAACCAGGCTGGTAACTAAGCCGGGAAAACCGTCTCAAATTCTGCTAACAGGTCGTCCATTTCCTCTAGGGCTTGGTTCACATCGATTCTCAACATGCCGATGTCAGGTTGCTCAAGTAGTTTCAGCAAAACCTCACGCTTGCTGCGAATCATCTCGACTCGGTCGCGAATTGCCTTGGTATCCATGGTTGCTCAATGACTCACCAGTTACCCAGCATAGGCAACTTTGGAACGAGAGGGAACCTTAATGGCTGATTTCGACCCTCTGGTTTGAGTCCTCAGAGACCTAAGCCGCCAATTCTTTCGGGCATGATCACCTGTTCAGAGATGTTTGACGAGAAAGCGATCAAGCTGATTGGCAAATGCTTCGCGATCGCGCTGGTTAAACGGGGGCGGCCCCCCGGTTTCCACCCCACTGCTGCGCAATTCGTCCAAGAAATTCCGCATGGAGAGCCGCTGCCGAATGTTGACTTCATCGTAAAATTCGCCACGGGGATTCAGCGCGTAGGCGCCTTTCGCGATCGCTTCTGCCGCCAGGGGAATGTCAGCCGTGACCACTAAGTCTTTGGCCTCTAGATGCTGCACGATATAGCCATCGGCCACATCTAGTCCTGCTTTGACCTGCACCGACTCAATATAAGGTGAAGCGGGAATCGTCAGGGCCTGATTGGCGACCAGCGTGGTTTTAACGGCGACCCGTCTCGCTGCCCGAAAAATAATTTCCTTAATCACCTTAGGACAGGCGTCGGCATCAACCCAAATTTGCATGATCCGCGTTTCCTATCGGCGTTCCTCAATGGCCACTGAGCCGGGACTGGCCAAGACTGCGGGGCTTTAGGCTTTGAACTGCTGGGTATAGAACTGAGCATAGCGCTGGCCATAGCTGAGCAGCTCGTCGTGGCTCCCCGATTCGAGAATGGTGCCCTTCTCTAAAAAGATAATGCGATCGGCTTCGCGAACGGTGCTCAACCGGTGGGCAATGATAAATACGGTTCGAGCTTGCATCGCGCGCTCTAATGCCTCTTGCACCAGCGCTTCTGATTCAGAATCTAGCGCCGAGGTGGCTTCATCCAAAATCAGAATGCGGGGATTAAAGTACAGGGCGCGGGCGATCGCCACGCGCTGTCGCTGTCCTCCCGAGAGGTTCACACCCCGCTCACCCACCCAGGTGTGATACCCCTGAGAAAACTGGGTGATAAAGTCGTGGGCATTGGCTAACTTAGCGGCGGCTTCAATGCGGGCCATATCTGGCGTAACCTCGCCGTAGGCAATGTTTTGAGCAATATTGCCAGAGAACAGCGTGATATCTTGCGGCACAATCCCAATTTGCCGTCGCAGGCTATTGACGGTGACATCGCGCAGGTCGATGCCGTCGATCAGCACCTGCCCCTCGTTCGGGTCAAAAAAGCGCATCAGCAGGTTGACCAGTGTGGTTTTGCCCGCGCCCGAAGACCCGACTAGCGCCACAACCTCACCCGGATGCACCAGCAAGTCAAGGTGCTGCAAAACGGGCTTGCTCGGGTCATAGGCAAAGGAAACGT
>CALCPB010000721.1 GCA_937897665.1 uncultured Halomicronema sp.
TATTATTGATGAGATAGGGGCCTTTCTCGCAATGCCAGCAAGCCGAGCACTGGCGATAAAACTCCGGCACCAGGGACTATACCGGCACAACTGGCCGCTCTGATGCAGGAAAGTACTCTGTAGCGTTATCCAAGTGTTTGAGCAAAGTGGCTTTGGGCAGCGGCCCTTGAATGTGATCCCAAGGCAGCACCTGATCGGGCTCCCAATTTTCGTGCACATAAAACGCTAGCGGCGGCAACTGTCCCTTCAACTCCTTAAACGCGCGCTTATAGCTACCAAGGGAATCGCCAAACTCTCGCGCCTGTAGCAGCAGCGGCGTCAGGCGGCGATCGCCTCGCGAAATCAACGCTTGAATAATCGACCAGTTGTAGCTTTCGGGGCGAAAGTCGATCCCATTGGGGCGCAAGCGCTTTTGCAGCAGTTTCAGTCGTTTTTCAGCCTGGCGATTGAC
Source organism: uncultured Halomicronema sp. (assembly GCA_937897665.1). Classification (GTDB taxonomy): domain Bacteria; phylum Cyanobacteriota; class Cyanobacteriia; order Phormidesmidales; family Phormidesmidaceae; genus Halomicronema. The sequence continues at coordinate 452 of CALCPB010000721.1, forward strand.
GCCATACCACTGAAACGGCGTATGGGCCTTGGGCACAAAGGTACTGCAGCCCAGCGTCAGACGGAGCCCTGGTGCCGCCTTTTTAAGCTGTAGCATCAGTTCGGCAGTGGTTTCGAGATCTTCCGGCATTTCTCCCGGAATGCCCGCCATGCCGTAGAGCTTCAGCGCACTCAGTCCGCCCGCTTTAGCATTTACTGCAGCGGCCAGAATGTCGTCGGTTTCGAGCTTTTTATTGACGATTTGGCGCACTCGCTCGGAGCCGCTTTCGATCGCGATCGTGATTGACTTGGTGCCATGACGCGTCAGCGTTTCTGTGAGCTTGGGCTTGACCGTATTGGTTCTCACTGAGGCCAGGCTTAATCGCACCGCGTCAAACTGCGGCTGGGTGAGATAGTCCAACAGTTCGTCGAAGTCGGGATGCTGCGTGACAGAAGCCCCCAGCAGTCCAAGCCGATTCGTCACGGCCACGCCTTTTTCCACCGCTGGGATCAAGCCTCCGGCCACGGGCGCAGTGCGAAACGGCAGGGTGAGATAGCTGGCCAGACAAAAGCGACACATCTCCGGGCAGCTGCGTACCACTTCCACCATGTAGATGTTTTCCCAAGCTGCTTTTTCCGTCACGACGGAGGAAGCTGACAGGGTGTTGCCGCGATAGGTTTGCTTTTGCAGCACGGCAGGAATATCAGCATCAAGGGGCAAGACTGCGATCAGGGGGCCAGTGGCACTGCTATAGGTGGGCTCATAGAGCGACGGCACGTAAATGCCGGGGACTTGCGCCAGTTGCTTGAGTTGGGTGGTGCGATCGCAGCTGCGCACCGTTTGATAGGCATCAATAAAGGCATCTAGTACCACCTCGCCATCGCCCAATAGCAGCACGTCAAAAAATGCTGCAAATGGTTCCGGGTTGGCCGTCAAAACGGGCCCGCCACCAAACACTAGCGGATGTTCATTGCCGCGATCGACGGCTTCAACTGGGATGTCCAACGATTCCAACATCGACAAAATGTTGGCGTAGTCGAGTTCCCAAGACATCGAGAAGCCCAGCAGCTCGATAGGGCTCGGCAACGCCTCGTGGATATCAGTAAACCAGCGCGCAACTGCTAGATCAGAACGCTGTGCCAGCATCGCCCAAATGATCTGATAGCCCAAGCTGGTAATACCCACGCTGTACTCATTCGGAAAGGCAAACACCACCGGGGTTGCCGTGCTGCTTGGGGTGGCGGGGGTGAATAGTAATCGTTCGGCATGAAAGGGCGCAGTCAAGGACGAGTATCTCCGTATTGGCAGGATGTCAGGGAAATTGGCGTGAGGTGCAGTCCCTTACAGCCTAGACCAATCTTCGGGAATCACGGACAAACTGAGTGCGCTCATCGATCCGGTATTTGCCCCATCGGCCGACGCGGTGAATCACTGTCAATAAAGACACCCACGCTGATGCGATGAAACAGCGACAAAGCCGGACTGCTGCCCTCAGTCCGGCTAATCTGCGGACTTTACGGCTAACGGCTAACTTCTAGCTCTGGTCAAATGCACGGTTCCACTTCATTGGTGCTTTAACTAACATGACAAGGTATATACGTATCTGTCTCTGAACGGGTTTACAGCGTCCGCACTGACTTCAGAGCCGGTGAATTTCACGTTTTTTCATCCTTTATCAATACTTCAGGGCGCTCTTGAGCGTGTCTGAAAAGGTAATTCTCAACTTATGCAGCAGACCCCTAACAACGTGGTCGAACGACTACTTTTAGAAAAAACTGTGGTTGCTTCTCGCGACGAACTCATACGGCAATCGCTCACCGCAGAGCAGCACAAGTGCCTCTCCGCCGAGGCGCGTCAGTGGCTTAAGCAAGGCGCAGCCCAGCAGCGCCAGGGCAATATGATGGCGGCCTTTGCCGACTTTCAGAAGGCGCTGCAAGCGTTTCAGACGTTGGCGCAGGTACGCTCTGAAGCCAAGGTGCTATCGGTAATGGCACACCTATGCTACAGCCTGGCGGATTATCTATGGGCGGTAGATTATGCCCGCCAAGGACTGGAGCTGGCCCGTCGGTTATCAGACAAGACACTCTTGCACCAAGCGCTGAGCTGTTTGGGCAACAGCTATCGCCATCTCGGCGATTTAGAAAAAGCTCAGAACTGCATGTCTCAGAGTCTAAGCCTCGCCCAGGAAATGGAGGATATCGAGGCCGAAATGCGCTCTTTGGGCAATCTGGCGCTGATCCATCGAGTGTCTGGCGAGTCTGAAAAGGCCGTCGTGCTTTACGAGCGCAGCTTGCAATTGGCCGAAACCCAAAACGACACAGCAACGCTCGAACACATCTTAAGAAACTTGGGCAACGCTTACCATGCCTTAGGGAACTCACAGAAGACGATTGTTTACTATGATCGCCTGCTCCGACTCTCCCGCGATCGCATGGAAATTGTCGTGGTCAATAAAATCCTCCGCAATCTCCACAGTGCCTGTTACGCGATCGGCGATTACAGTCGAGCGGTGGTTTATTTACAAGAGCGGCTACAACTGGTGCGGCGTCTACAAGACCTTAGGGGTGAAGCGCAAACCCTAGAAAGTCTTGCCATTAACTACGACATCTTAGGCGAAGTCAGCAAAGCGCTGCAGGCGCGAGAAGATCGTCTAAAAGCAACCATGAAACTGCAAGATCCGCAGCTACAGCGTCAGGCTCTATCGAGTCTTAAGGTGGCCTGCATCGCGCAAGGCGATTTTGAACGCGTCAAGCGCTATCTCGACTATCTGACGGAATCGATTTAGCAGCTTTTCCAGCATTGATGTGCCTGGCATTGCTCGACCGATCGTTGATGACAGCCTCCAGCGCGACCGGGCAAAATGCTGCTCTGTTAGGCCAAACCGGCATGGTCTAATAGCGACTCTCTCAGCAGACGACAAATGCTCCCCCACGGCTTGCCAACATTGCTCAGATAGTGGGAGTCCCATCGCTGAGAACCTGAGAATTGGCCTGACCCAGCACCTA
>CALCPB010000722.1 GCA_937897665.1 uncultured Halomicronema sp.
TTCCACAGAAAGGCCATAGATCGGGTGGAAAAAGTCCTGACTGCGCTCTCTTAGCGTCGTAAGGGGAACCAGACTCGTCTGTAAGGTTCGGTAACCGCTCGGCTACAATGCGGGCAGCGTTTTAGCAGGGCTAGAGTTCAGAGACTATGGTGCGATCGCGATGGAATGCGGGCAGGTTTTCTCAAGGGCTGGGCGCAGTGGCTGGAGTGGCCCTGCTGTGGGGTGGGGTAACACCGTTGCCCGCGCAGGCGCAAACGGCGTCAAACCCGACTCTGCGCATTGGGATTGTGCAGCGATTTGGCCGTGATGATGCCAAGACGCTGGTGATCGAACCGGTCGGGGGTGGCGATCAGCTCACTGTGCAGTTTAAAACGGGGGACGAGTTAGAAACCCTGACGACAGGCCAGGTTGTACTCGACACCACGCCTACACCCCTAGACACCACGGCGCTCACCGAGCGGGTTGTGTTGAGCACCCATCGCAGCTATGAAAGTGCCGAAGCCAGTGCTAACCAATGGCGAGACAACGGCATTGAAACCGAAATTGCCCAGCCCGATGACTGGCAGGTTTGGGCCAGACGCGACGTTTACAACACGCCTCTGCTGCGGCGACTGTTGCTGCAAGATCTGCAGGATGCTGGCTATAACGTGTATGTCGATAGCCAGGTACTGCAGGATCTACCCAAGGCGGCGGCGATTTTCAACGGCTTTCGCTACAACCGCGACGTGGTGAGCATCAGCACCGGGGCGCAGCGCGTGCGGGTGATTGAAAAGGTCGGCGAGGTCGAAGAAACGGTGCGGGTTTATGGCGGCAATTTGCGGCTGCAACCCAATGCCTACGGCACCTATACCCTGGTGAATCAGGTCCCGATCGAAACCTATTTGCGCGGCGTGGTGCCCTATGAGATCGGTCTCGGCGCGCCGCCCACCACCATTGATGCCCAGGCGATTTTGGCGCGCACCTATGTCTTACGCAATCTGCGCCGCTTTGTGATCGACGACTACGAACTCTGTGCCGATACCCAGTGTCAGGTGTATCGCGGCATTACGGGCGCAGCCGACGTCACGGATCGAGCGATCGCCACCACCCAGGGGCTGGTGCTGACCTATGGCAATGAGCTGGTGGATGCGCTGTACTCTTCCAACGCCGGGGGGGTAACGGCGGCCTTTAGCCATGTGTGGAACGGGCCAGATCGACCCTACCTGCAGCCGGTGATCGATTCCGTCGTCGGCAGTTGGGATATCACCACGCGACCCCTAAGCGATGAAACGAACCTCAAAGCGTTTCTCGCCTTAGAAACCGGGTTTAACGAAGAAACCTGGGATACCTTTCGCTGGAGCGAGGACGCCACGCTAGAGAAAATTGGCCAAGACTTGAAGGACTATCTGCAGCGGCGCAGCCATCCGCTGGCAAACTTTAATGAAGTCCAACGGCTAGTCGTGACTGAACGCGCCACTTCAGGCCGGGTGCAAACCCTGCAATTGGCGACCGACCTGGGCGTCGTGACGCTACAGAAGGACGAAGTGATTCGCGCCATCGAAGCGCCGTTGAGCCTGCTGTTTTATACCGGTGGTCTTTATGAACAAGTACCGGGTGAGGCAGAACCCCAACTCGTAGGCTATCGCTTTATCGGCGGCGGCTTTGGTCACGGTGTCGGCATGAGCCAAACCGGCGCTTACAACCTGGGTGACCTCGGCTGGAGCAGCGATCGCATCCTCAAGTTTTACTATCCCGGTACAACTCTGCAACCAATTAGCGATCAGCTCGTCTATTGGCAAGATCCGGTGAATATTGACGTGCCAGCCAGTCCCGCTGGGGCCACACCTTGAGCAATGCCTAAGATCCGCATCAGATCAGTGCGCCTCGGTTGGAAATCGAACAATCCCCGCTACGCTATAGCTACTAACTGCTGGCAGCGATGGCGCGATCGTGTCGCGCCATGCGATGCCCTGCACGTCTATGCCTTAAAAGATAGAGGCGTTCCCTTTCATCTCTGGTAGCCGTCATGCCTGAACTGCCACCCTTCAACAATCCGCCACCAAAGCCCGAGGTCATTCCAGCGGGCGAGACGGTGCTGCAATCGCCCGCGATCGCCACTACCCCGCTCAAGGAGCCCACCCCCCCCGCTCGCTGGCAAGGCGCTCGATCGTTATCACTCTGGATACTGCGCTGGGCCTTGCTCGGAGCGGGCATCGGCGGCGCTTGGCTGTTTGGCATTTTAGTGGCGCAATTTTTCCCCGCCTCGAATCCTGGCCCACCGGCTCAAGAGATCGTCACGCGGCGCACCAGCCGATTTTTTCAGAAGGTGGTGCGGCTGCCAGATTGGTGGGCAGGCGATGCGCTCAATGACGGCGGCGCATCAACCACGCCCCAAACGCCATCCGCACCAGCCACGCCGACCCCGACAACGCAGCCGATCGCCCTTACCGATGCCCAGCGAGAACAGGTTGAGGTGGAGCTAGAGGCCATTGAAACCGATCTGCAGCAATTGCAAGATCGCGCCTCAGCGATCGAACGACAGCTGGGTCTACCGAATATCGAGATCGCGTTAGAAGAGCGCATCAACAATGCCATTAGTCGTCTAACCCCTCCCACAGAGACCACCCAACCCGCGCCGCCCACCGCGCCGGCGCTGCAACCAACGCAGGGAGAAGTGCCCGATCCGCTGTTTCAGGTCAATGCCTTGCGGGTAACGTTGCCTAGCGATGTACTGTTTCCGCCCGCCGATGCCATTCTGCAAACCAATGCTCGCCCCTTGCTCGACAGCATTTTGCAAGATGTAGGTCGCTATCCAGAAGCGACGATCATTGTGGGTAGCTACACTGACACCGAAACGGAAGACAGCACTGCAACAGAATTGTCCTATCAGCAAGCCCTCGCCGTGCAACGTTATCTCTCGCAAAGATTGGGCGAAAACACGATCCACTGGGTGCCGGTGGGCTATGGCAATAGCGCGATCGGCAGCACGGGTGGACTGCAGCTAAGCCGTCGCATCACCATCGCGATCGTGCCTTAGAAACGGGAATATTTTTGCAAATTTCTGGCATTGCGTACGGGCCGCGGGATTCTCGATATTCTGTACGGATGTGGCATTCTGGCGATCATCGACACCCTGTACGGGCGAGAATGCCTCGCCCGTCATTTTCAACTGGCAACGATGGATAATTTCGAGAATGCCTCGCCCCTACCCCCTGATTGATCTATGCGTATCGTCTACTTCGGCACTCCGCAATTTGCGGTTCCGAGCCTCCAAAAACTGATCGCTCATCCTGACTTTGAGGTTGTCGCCGTCGTCACTCAACCCGATAAACGCCGAGGTCGGGGCAAACAGGTGATGCCTTCGCCCGTTAAAGCGATCGCCACCGAAGCCAACCTGCCCGTTTGGCAACCCGCGCGGATCAAAAAAGATGCGGAAACGCTGGAAAAACTGGTGGC
>CALCPB010000723.1 GCA_937897665.1 uncultured Halomicronema sp.
AGTGCCGTGACGCAGTCTGATGAGAGGGTGCCGGTGCAAGTCCGGCTGATGAAATTGGGGACGGCTGGACGCGGGCGATCGGTGGGCAGTTCTAACGCTGGCAATCCCGAGAGCTGCTGCCGCCAGTAGTCAAGTTGGATACGACAAGCGTCACCCTGCAACCACTGCTGCTGCCACAAGGTGTAGTCAGCGTACTGAATGGGGAGCGGCGGCAGCGCCGGGACGGTATCCTTCGTAAAATCCTGATAGAGGGTCGCCAGTTCCCGCATCAGCACCCCACGGGACCAACCATCCGCCACGAGGTGATGCAGCACGAGCAACAGCACGCTATGGGTTTTATCCAACTGGAGGAGTTGCGCCCTGAGCAATGAATCTTGGTTGAGATCAAACGGCTGCTTGACACACTGTTCCGTCAGTCGCTGGACTTCAGCCGTGATCGCGGCCTTTGGCAGCAAGCTCAAATTAGTCACCGGTAAGAGGGCTGCTGAGTCGTGAGACCGAATCTGCTGACAGGGCCGCCCTGCTGGCGCGACAAACTGCGTTCTCAGACTTTCGTGGCGTTGGACGATCGCACTCAAGCTGCGCTCCAGAGCAGCGATGTCAAGGGTTCCGGTCAACTGCCAAGAAAGGCCGATGTGATAGGCCGAACTCTCAGGATTGAGCTGATGCCGTACCCAGAGATTTTGCTGTGCGGGCGATAGGGACACTGCCGGGGGGCGGGACTGAGGTATTAAGGGAGACACGACAGCCACCAGCGACAACCCCTGCCGCTGCAAGCGCTGCTCCAACAGTGCCCGCCGCGCGGGGGAGAGGGCGGCGATACGCTGCTGCAAAGCTTCCAAATGGGGGCGCGGGTCTGTCATACCGGTGAAAAATGAGTGGCTAATAGAACCGACTAAAGTAAATGACGGCGCTAGCATGGGATTGAAATCTGGGTCTTAGGATGCCTGAGGCATCGAGGTTAATAAGTGCTACCAGCCATCGCTGTTGCTGATAGATGAATCGCGCAATTATCTTTAAGTTGCTTGAGATAAGGCAGGGCGTTCATGACGACATCAAAGTCTTGGACAAAATCGATTAAGCAAGCCACTTCGGTAATACCAACCTGAGTCAGTTTTTGCATAAAGGGCAAACAACTGTCAGGAGTGCCAATTAAAGAGCGATCGTTCATGAAGCCTTCCACTCCAAATGATAGCAGGCTATCCAGGTCATCATCAGAAAACTCTTACAAACTAATGGATAGACCCATGCCTTTAGCTAGATTTTCTAGCAGGCCATAATGATTTTTCAGATATTCGCAGAAAGGTTGGCGGACATCATCTTTGACTTGATCAATATTGCGACCCAAAAATGTATGCAACATCAGTGAAATCGTTTTTGAATTAACGTTATGGCCGTGCTTACTTAAGGATTGCTGATAAGCCTGAATCTTCGGAGTTAATTGTTCTAATGATCCGCCCAATAGTGAGATGAGGATATTCGCTCCCAGTCGTCCCGCTTCGATGAAAGTTTCAGTCGACTGGCAGGTCACCCAGGTGGGCAGTTGGGGCTGTAGAGGCCGGGGTAAAGATTGAGCTGCCACTGATTTGCCGGCAGCGTCTGAAAAGTCAACGGCAGCTCCCTGCCAGAGCTGCTGCACTTGCTGAATCCCTCGCCACATCTGGGCTTTACGGCTAGCGTGGGGGATAGGCGATAAAATGAACTCATCCATGGTCCAGCCGGAGGCAAAGGCGATCGCGGCCCTCCCGTTAGAGAGGTTGTCCACCACGGCCCAGTCTGCTGCAATGCGCACCGGATGATGCAGCGGCACCACCACGCTCCCGGCTCGCAGTTGCAGATTTTCTGTCACCATAGCCAGGGCCGCACTGGTGACGCACGGGTTGGGATACAGGCCCCCAAACGCATGGAAGTGGCGCTCTGGAGTCCACACGGCAGTGAACCCATGTTGGTCGGCAAATTTAGCACTCTCGATCAACAGTTGATACTGGTTGGGACGGGCCACAGAGCCGTCACCGTCAAAATAAAACAGACTGAAATCCATGTTGGCTTCCTGGTTTTAGGGAACGAAAGGGAGCTTGAGTGAAGGTGAATTTTGGGGCTTAAGCAGGGTGATAGTGGTTTTAGTAGGCATTGGTAAACGGTGAATCATTTAGTCTTCATGACGGGTAAAAACTTAATCCAACATAGACTTTTAGGAGCGCAGATTGACTTGTTTTTCAACCTCCTCTGCTGACATCGATTCGATGTCGTTCAAGAGATCAGCAATGGCAGCTTGGTCGGCATCCTTGACTTGATTTTCTTCAATCATTTTGGCGATCCCAGCTACAGTCGGTGCTTCAAACAAAAAAGCCCGCATGGGAAGTTCTACCTGAAATTCTTTGCGCAGTCGCGTGACAGCTTGGATGGCCAGCAATGAATGCCCGCCTAATTCAAAGAAGTTATCCTGAATGCCGATTTTTTCGATGCCTAATAACTCCTGCATGGCGATCGCTACCGCCGTTTCAATCGCGTTGCGGGGCGCGACATACTCACTCGTGAGCTGCGATCGCTGAGCGGGATCAGTGCTGGTCGTCAGGGGATTGGCCGACAGGGTTTCAGGATGGTGAATCCACTGGTCGATGCGATCGCGCAAATTCCCCGGTGACACGGCAACTTGGCTCAGGTGAGGTTGGGCCAGCACTCGCTGCGTTACCTGCCAAACTTCGGCTGGCGTCATGGCGCGATCCAGCCAGGCTGATCCCGTGGTTTGGGGGACGTCATCCTGGCGACAGGCATCCCAGTTGATGCTGACCCACCGAGGAGTGCGGCCCCGATACTGGGTCGCGAGACTATCGAGATAGGCATTGGCGGCGGCATAGGCTCCAAACCCCACCCCGCCCACCACGGCGGATAGCGACGACTGCAGCAGAACGAAATCTGGATTTTGCCCCGCCAACGCCGACCTCAAGACTTGCATCCCTTGAACTTTCGGACGCAACGTCTGCTCGCAGGTCGGCTGGGTCAGCTCGGGCATCGGGCAACTGGCGCGATCGCCCATCACCCCGGCATGAAATACCCCGTGAATCTCGCCCAATTGGGCCAAACTCTCGGCCACCGCCGCGTTCACCGCCGCTGCATCTCCCAAGTCGGCACTGAACCACAGGTAGTCTGTGCCGACGGCTCCCAGGCTCTGCAGTTGATGAATCAGGCGACTGACCTCATGCTGGGGACCGTGGGTAACCAGCCACTGCTCCCAGTGTTCCGCATGCGGTAAACCCGCCCGCCCGATCAACACCAGTCGGGCCTGAAAGTCTTGCCGCAGGGCTTGGGCATAGACCATCCCCAAACCCTCAACCAGATCCCCGGCAATCAGATAGGTACCCTCTGATCGCAAGGGCGGTTGACCTGCCGGTAGCGGTAGTTGCTGATACGTCTGCACCCAGCGCTAACCGCCGCGATAGGCCACGATCCGGGCAGTTGCCGCCAACTCGCTATAGAGACTGTCTAGCAGCGATTCGGCTGGGAGCGTCTTTCCAGCAACCACGGCGACATCCAGGCAGCGGCAGCGCAGGTGCGTCGCCTCTTGGGGAATCACCTTACACAGTCCGGATAGCAGCGCCTGCTGAGGATTGACCGCATCCGTCCCCACCACCGCGTCGGCACCGGACGTTATTACGGTGAGGGTACTATCCGTCGGGTGATCGCTGGCCAGCAGCGCTTGTGCCAGGTGCAGCACGTTGTAAAACTCCGTGTAGAACTCTGTGGCTCTATCGGCGGTTTCGGCTAGGTTCCAGCCGTAGACCCAATGGATTGACTGCTCATCCTGAGTGGCCAGTGCTTGTACCAGCGATCGATAATCTTCAGGATTTTGCGGATTCAGCGTGTAGGTGTGTCCCTGTTGGGCGAACTGAGAGTCCGGTTGTACCGTCACCACCCTCTGCCCAGTTGCGGCCAAACGCTGGGACAGAGCCGTCCCGATGGGGGCAGCCGCAAATACCACCCAGCAGTCACTGGTCGGCGGCTCCAACTGCGGCAGAAATGAGCGCTCCCAAGCGGGTAAATAAAACCAGTCGGCTAAATCGGCGGCTTTAGTCTCTTGAGGAGCGGGGGCGGCGGGAGCGGCCAATCCGGCGGGATTAAGGGTGACCCAGTACCGCTGCCGTTCAAAGGGATAGGTGGGTAACGGCACTCGTCGCCGCAGGCCGTGGGCAGAGACGTTAGACCATTGCACCGTAGTGCCCTTCAACCATAGTTGGCCGAGACTGCCCAGCATTACGGCGCGATCGCCCACATCTTCTTGCGGGTGAGGCAGAGAGTTTAGCACCATCGCGGGGGCGGCTTCAGTCCGCGTGATGGCCTGCTGGGCCAGGGTCTTGAGCGCACGCCCCGGTCCCACTTCCAGCAGAATGGTACCCGGCAACTGTAACAGTGCTTTCACGCCGTCATAAAATCGCACCGGCTGCCGCAGATGTCTGGCCCAGTAAGCCGGATCAGTCGCTTCGGATGCCGTTAGCCAGGTCCCCGTCACATTCGACAGCAGGTCAATTTGGGGTGGGTGCAGCGCCATTTGTCCGACGAGAGCCGCCAACTCGGCCGCAGCGGGGGCCATCAGCGGTGAGTGGAACCCATGGGAGGTCTTGAGTCGTTTACAGGTAATCTGCTTGGTCTCCAGCAGCGCTTGGAAGGAGGCGATCTCTGCTGCCGTGCCCGATACGGCACACAGCTCTGGCCCATTCACTGCTGCAATGACGATATCGTTTGGTAACAGTGCCGCCAAAGCCGCTTCCGATAAGGCCACCGACAGCATCGCCCCGATGGGGCAATCTTGCATTAGCCGCCCCCGTGCGGCCACTAATTGCAGCCCGTCTTCCTAGGAAAACGCGCCAGCGACGCCGGCCGCCGCGTATACGCCAAGGCTGAGGCCGCACAGCGCCTGCGGCTCGGTCCCCCGAGCGT
>CALCPB010000724.1 GCA_937897665.1 uncultured Halomicronema sp.
GCTTGCCCTCGATCAAGCCGTGGCATTAGATGCCAGTGACACGCGCGCCTATTTCAACCGGGGCTGTGCCTGCCACGAACAGGGGCACTACGCTGCGGCTTTGCGAGATTTCGATCGCGTCATTGCCCTCAACCCCCATCATGCGGAAACCTACTTCAACCGGGGGGCCGTGAAGCAGCAATTAGGCAATCTGGATGGCGCGATGACCGACTTTCAGGCCGCGTTCACCCAGTTTCAGCAGCAGGGCAACCTCGATGGGGCGCAACGCGCCAAGCTGCGCCTGCAGCAGATGCAACAGCCTCGCCAGGCGATCGGCTAGCGACGACATCCAACCCGTCGTCGGGCTCAAGCTCCTATCGTCTCCCTGCCGCTCATGCCACCTCACCTTTTCATCTTTAAGCCCTTTCTCTTAACTCCTAAATTCATGCGCAAATTCTTGACTCACCTGATGGCTACCGGACTGCTGACTGTTGGCGTGAGCGCGATCGCCGCGCCCCCCGCACCGGCAGACATGGGCCACGATCATGGCGACGGCCACAGCGCCCCCGCTGATATGACGACTGAAGACGTAACCACTGAAGCGGATCACGGCCACCACGACCACGGCATGGTCGAGATTCCGGCTGGGCAGGCAGTACCGGAAGTCGTCATTGATGTTTTTGCAGACTCGGTTGCAGGCTGGAACGTTGCAGTCGCGATCGCCAACTGGAGCTTTGCCCCGGAGCAGGTCAATGTCAACAACCTCACCACCGAAGGGCATGCTCACCTTTATCTCAATGGGGAAAAGCTGCCGCGGCTCTACAGCGAGTGGTACTACATTCCCGAGCTGCCCCCCGGCGAGCACGTCCTTACCGTCGGGCTCAACACCAACACTCATGAAGCCCTGATGCATGACGGCATGCCGATTGAGGCCTCCATCCAGGTCATCGTTCCCGAAGCGGAATAATGTAGTCATGCCCCGGCGCAGCGATTAGGCCTCCCCATGCCAGCTTGCTGCCGATGTCTGGGGAGCTGTCGTCGCAATAACGTGTCCAAGACCCCGGTTTCTCTGGAAAAATTTGCTCCAGACTGTTAACCGGTTCCCAGAAACCGGGTTCTTTAGGTGGATATTTGTTATTTTGGATGACGCTTAATGGCTGGCCCGACGACATCGATGCGATCAGTCCAAATTCCGCCGGAATAGACCTTAGGCAGAGTGCGGAGCTGTTCAAGGTCGTCCAGTCCTTGTGAAAACCCTTCTCCTTGGTAATTAGCCTGTAAGAAAACCCTGGTGTCTACGGCTGCCATCCGCTGCAGACACCGGTTTGGCCACCCCCACAACCAAGCGGTGTAGTTAGCTGGAATCATCAACATACTCCGCTCACAGGCCGTTGGCACATAGCCTGTCCAGCCCAGGGCCACATATCTCACCAGGCAGGTTTTAAGTCTGCCTATCCACAGAGTTTGGATCAAGGGCAGCCGATCGCGGATGACGCTGACGGGGCGATCGCCGCCATACACCATGATTTGCTTTTGGCGATCGGGCGTAAGTTGAGCGAGTCGTTCCGCCAACCGCTCGCCTTCCTGGGGGTCGTTACTTTTGACATTAAGAATCAGCTTGTCAGTCGGAAAAGTGGTGAAGACCTCATCCAACGACGGCATCAAACCGACTCCTTTGCCCCGAAAGGGGTAAGTCTGGCCCCCATCGGCGGTGTAGCCATACCCAATATCGAGAGATTGCAGCCTCGCCAGCGTCTGTTCACGCGTGACGCCACTACCATTGGTGCGGCAATCGACCGTCCAATCATGGAAGACCGCAAAGTGGCCGTCTGTAGTCGGATGAATATCCAGCTCAACAACATCGGCCCCGTAGGCAAAGGCCGCCCGCATCGAAGCAATCGTGTTTTCCAGATAGTCGTGGGGCGTTGGCAGCAGACGAGTCGCCGTACAGCTGGCATTCGTCAGGCCGGTGCGATCGAAGTTTTGGGCTACCCCCCGATGCGCCACCAGCAGCGGCTGAGGGCCGATTGGCCGCGCTAAAAACGAGGCATTGCTCAAATACAAGGTGACGATCACCCCGCAGATGACCAGCGCTAATCGTTTGAGCGTGCTGAACTTTTTCATGCTGGGTCATGCCCTCAAACATCCGGGGCTCGTCATTTCGAACGATTCATTCAAAATGAGAGTTGAGGCGTCATCGCTTCAGCGGCGGCAGCGATCGGCCCATTTCTGAGCAAGACGTCATCGCCAGCAGATTGAGCCGCCGCTCAGGAAGGATCGATGCGGTTAGCCAAGATCGCTACGGGCACCATCGGAACCATTGGTAATAAACAGATGAGCCATTGCTGCCAAGTCAAGGGGGCCGTATCAAATAGGAAGTTCATCACTCCCCACTGGCTAAACAGAATTTGCAGGGCAATGGCCACGACAATACCCATCAGCAAAATCGGGGAATTGACGATCGCGGGTGATTGACGTCGTAAGTAAGCGACTAAGCTTTTGCCTAACTGGCCAATACTGAGTAGATAGATCACCCGTGCCGCCACCAGCGCTTGAATCGCCATGGTACGCGCCACAGTAATGTCGCCCGTGGTGGATTGAGCCCACTCAAAAATGCCAAAAATCAGCACCCAGTTAAACACTGACACCAGCAAAATGCGGCGCAATAGTTTTGGCGTGATCAACGGTTCATTGGGATTGCGCGGGGGCGACTGCATCAGCCCCGGCGATTTGGCTTCAAAGGCCAGGGGCACGGTCATGGTGATGGAGTTGATCATGTTCAGCCACAGCACCTGCAGCGACAGGATCGGTAAATCCCGCGCTAACAACGCACTGATCAGGATGGTCATCGATTCACCACCATTGACGGGCAAGAGAAACGCGATCGCCTTACGCAGGTTTTGATAAACGGTGCGGCCTTCTTCTACCGCCGCTTCAATCGAGGCAAAGTTGTCGTCAGTCAGCAGCATTGCCGAGGCTTCGCGGGCTACTTCGGTGCCCCCTTTCCCCATGGCGATGCCAATATCCGCTTGTTTCAGGGCAGGCGCATCGTTCACCCCATCCCCCGTCATCGCCACGACATCCCCCTTGGACTGCAGGGCTTCGACCAGCTGCAGCTTTTGGGCCGGGGCGACCCGCGCAAATACCGTCCCGGCTTCAATGGCGTCAACAATTTGGTGATCATCCATTTGGGCCAGCTGTTTGCCATCAAAGGCGACGACGTGGCCATCGGCTTGAATGCCCCTACGCTGCGCGATCGCCCGCGCGGTGGCGATATGATCCCCGGTGATCATCTTGACCCGAATCCCCGCCGTCTGACAGGAATGAATAGCCGCGATCGCCTCCGGACGCGGCGGGTCAATCATGCCCTGCAACCCAAGAAACACCAGGCCCGTATCGAGATCCTCATGATCAATCGAATGCTGATGGACGTCCACTACCTTTTTGGCAAAGGCGAGAACTCGTAAGCCCTCTGCGGCCATCTTTTCGACCGCTTGTTCAATCTGAGCGGCGTCAAGGGGGATGATTTGCCCCTGCGGATCCAGCATCTGCGCACACCGCCGGAGCAAGGCTTCTACCGAACCTTTGACGTAAATCTTGCGCATCTCCCCATCATGCAGGGTGGCCATATATAGGTACTGCGACTCAAAGGGAATCGCGTCTAATCTGGGGTGAGCCGCCACTTGCCCCGATTGACTCAGCCCCGCTTTCGCTGCCGCTGTAATCAGCGCCCCTTCGGTCGGGTCGCCCACCACTGACCAATCGTCGCCCGCCTGCTTTAACTGGGAGTCATTGCAAAGCACCCCCGCCACCAGGCAATCTTCTAGCGTTGGTGACAGCTCCTCTTCCACAGCACCTTCCGGTTGGCCAAAGGTAATCAGACTAATGTCACCTTTGGGACTGTAGCCCCCACCACTCACCGCATAGGGTTGCCCTCCGACATACAGGGTCTGCACCGTCATTTGGTTTTCGGTCAGCGTCCCCGTTTTATCCGAACAAATCACCGTGGCACTGCCCAAGGCTTCCACTGCGGGCAGTTTGCGAATGATGGCATGGCGGCTGGCCATGCGGGTGACCCCGATCGCCAGCGTAATCGTGACCACCGCGGGCAACCCTTCAGGGATGGCACTTACCGCCAGGGCCACCGTGGCTTCAAACATATAAACCCAAGATTCGCCCTGCCCCACCCCAATCGCAAAGGTCAGGGCGGCCAGCGTCAAAATGGCGTAGAGCAGCGTGCGGCTAAATTTCGCAAACTTGCGGGTGAGCGGTGTCGAGAGGCTCACTTGCCGTTCCATTGATTGAGAAATTTGCCCCACTTCGGTGGCATTGGCCGTCGCGACCACAAGCCCCTGCCCCTGGCCAAAGGTCACGAAACTCCCGGCGTAGGCCATATTGGTGCGATCGGCCAGGGAGGTATCAGGCGGCAATAGCTGGATTGATTTCTCGACGGGCACGGCTTCCCCAGTCAGAGCTGATTCATCTACTTGTAAATTGCGCACCTTCAGCAACCGCACATCCGCCGGCACTTTATCCCCCGAGGCCAGCAAAACGATGTCCCCAGGCACTAAATCACGTGACGGAATCCGCAGCGTTTGCCCCTCGCGAATGACCGAGGCTTCGGTCGTGACCGCCTTGGCCAGCGAGGCGATCGCCCCCTCGGCTTTCGCTTCTTGCACATACCCAATGACAGCATTGATGACCGTCACGCCCCAAATCACGCAGGCATTGGTCCATGAGCCGAGAGAGGCCTTAACGGCCCCTGCCAGCAGCAAAATATAGAGTAGCGGTTGATTAAACTGCAGTAAAAACCTTAACCAAGCGGGTTTGCCGGGCTTAAATTGCAGCTCATTCCAACCATGTTTTTCGTAGCGGCTGGCGACTGCTTCGGCTGATAAACCTGCTTTCAAATCACTGGCAAAGTATTCAACAACCTCTTGTTCAGAAAGGTGATGGTATACCGGTAATGGCAATTGAGCTGGCACTATATCCTCCAAAATTTAGCCAATGAATAAATTGATTTTTATGAATTGGGCACTCCAAAAAGTCGAGAACCCAATCAATAGACTCAACGAGACAGAATATATGAGCTTAACTGAGAAGGCTCGCAATCGAGGGCTGCTGCAGCCAGGATTTCCCGCCATCTAAATCATTCTTTTTGATTACATCCTGACCAGAACTCATCAGATCGTTCGACCAGTCAAAAAGCCAGGACAGCCTAACATATCGGCTTTTTATCAAAGCTGAGATGCGTTTAGAACAATATTTTGATGCCTCTATCTCTACCCACCAAACTCTTGTTTACACAACCCGAAGAACCAAGAACCCACTATCCATCGATATAGCCCTATTCTATTGCCTGGGATTTAGTTTGCGGTTTACAAATCTTTTGAAATAAGACTGAGGTTTCGGGGAGATCGAACCATCTCTCCTGACCAAGCTAATGCGAATGGCTCACAAAAAAGTATAAGCATTAGCACTGATGATTAATGAACATAGCCTATATGTAAATTCAATCACATCCATAAGCTCGGCACGTTCAAGCAATCGCGATCGCAGGTCAAAAACCAACCACAGTCTTGTTTGAAAGCCGAAAAATATTTTGTTGTGAAAAAGTTTTACAAAAATATTTTTACCGAGTTTTCTGCCTGATGCGGCTCTCGCTGTGATCAGGCAGACCCTGCCATGAGTCCCCGAGCACCGCTTCAAGCGTTGCCAGAGACCTCAGTCGCAACGCCAACAACTTCTCAATCACCAAGCTTATCTTCCTGGGAACATCAGACTGCACACCACGATCGCCCCATTGCTCGCTGTATTATGATGGAAGCATGCAAAATTTGCCGAATACTCGACCCGACGACTGGCATCTGCATCTCCGTGATGGCGCAGCGTTGAAGGCGGTTCTCCCCGATACGGTGCGGCAGTTTGCCCGCGCCATTGTCATGCCGAATTTGAAACCGCCGGTGCGAACGGTCGCCGATGCGGCAGCCTATCGCGATCGCATCATCGCCGCGATTCCAGCGGGCCAACAGTTCGAGCCGTTGATGACGCTCTACCTCACCGACAATACGAGCCCTGAAGACATTATCGCGGCCAAAGCCTCTCAGTTTGTGAAAGCGGTCAAGTACTACCCCGCTGGGGCAACGACGAATTCTGACTTTGGCGTGACAGACATTCGCAAGTGCGACCGCGTCTTTGAGGCGATGCAGCAGGTCGATCTGCCGTTGTTACTACATGGGGAGGTCACCCATCAAGCTGTGGATGTGTTTGATCGCGAGAAGGTGTTCATTGAGGAGTACCTGATCCCCCTCAAGTCACGCTTTCCCAACCTGCGCGTCGTGCTAGAGCACATCACCACTGCCGATGCGGTGCAGTTTGTCCTTGCAACCGACAACATCGCGGCCACCATCACACCACAGCATCTCTTGTTTAGCCGCAATATACTCTTCAAAGGCGGCATTCGCCCCCACTTTTACTGCTTGCCCATTTTGAAACGAGAGACCCATCGCCAAGCTCTGGTGCAAGCCGCCACTTCGGGGAATCCCAAGTTTTTCCTTGGCACCGATAGCGCCCCCCATACGCGCAACAGCAAAGAAAGTGACTGTGGCTGTGCCGGGTGCTATTCGGCGTTGCATGCCCTAGAGCTATATGCCGAAGTGTTTGAGAGCGCTGACGCCCTGGATAAGCTGGAAGCGTTTGCCAGTTTCTATGGCCCCGATTTTTATCAGCTGCCGCGTAATACCGAGCAGATTACGTTGACTAAAAAGATCTGGCGAATTCCCGATGAAGTGCCTTTTGTTGAATCTGGGCTTGTGCCGCTATGGGCGGGTCAGGAAATCACGTGGCAAATGGCTTGACCCTAACTTGATCGGAATTGATTGCTTTGGTTGATGGCAGCATCCATATCGGCAGGCTGACTGTCAGACCGGACCGATGCAGGATGCCTGACAGGTCTTCTACAGCGACTTCGAGAGAATTCGCTTCTGTCTTTCGTGCTAATTGATCAGGCCTTGAGTAAGGTGTCTTGGAGTACCTCGGGATCATGAGCAGGACAGGGCAAGATTAGAGAATGCTATGTCCACCAAGGCTCTATTTCTTGATTGGCATCTTTCGGACCATTCATCTTCCATTCGATGACTTCATCAATAGATAACTTTCTGAGTCCACAATGCTTGACATTGCAGTTGAGAATGCTGCCATCAACTAATGAAATGCCTTCAATAGCATTTCCAGAATAGTCTCCACCCTGGGAAGTACAGAGACAGGGATGAAAGTTACATGCCTCGTAATATTCGCCAATCGCAATATCTTCGTTGCTAGAAATTGGAATAGGCATCGCTTATTATCCAGAATCCTCAAGTGAGGTACGGGCTTACAATCAAGTTAGCTGGGCGACGGCGAACGACTTACGAATCCAGAATCTAAGCTGTCCGCCGCTCCGGTGCCACGTCTTGTTATGTCACGCTATTTTGGTGTCAGCATCGATACACCGTTTTCCGTCGGCGCATAGTCAAAGTCATCTGGATTGAGGAAGTGAGAAATAGCTTTCCTGCAGTCTGATTCTGGGCGCCGACCAAACCAAACACCTCGGAACACCACCGGTGAATCAAGATGCAATTCTAAATCGGTATCGTATTGTTCGTCGAAGTAAACGTCACACTTCCCGTCCAGTTTGACGTACATCTCGCCGCCGCGATTGGCGCATCGGGCATAGCTTTCAAAGATCGGGGTGTGTTCGAAGATGTAAAGCATGCCGGAAGGGGTTACGTCAGTGTCGTTCTTGTCGCCCCAGCGAGCATTGCGCGGGGCCAAGTCTGTCCAATGTGAAAAAGCTTGTGCTGGTGTTTCAAAGAGACTGAGCGATAGGACTGGTTTGTAGCCGTGGAACTTACCGTCCGCGTGCGAGTTGCATTCAATTTGAATGTCCCATTGCATCTTTTCGACGTGGCAGTACGCCTCAATGCGGCAGCTGGTCACCTCAAATTCAAGATCGGCAATTCGCATCATAGCTGTGTTAATGGCATGACTACATTATTAGTCGATCGCACAAAACAATCGAGTTATAGAGCCTGATCGGTCAGGGCGTACTTCTCAGCGGGATAGCTGCCCCCGACTAGCCGCATCTCATTCTCGAAATACTCCACAATCTTTTCGTGAATTTCTTCCACCCTATTCTTAGGAGAAAAAATTTCTATCACCAAATCGGGTGAGACCTGAAAGAATCCGCGCGGTGAGCGGGTGAGTCCTTGCAAACAGACTTTAGCAACAAAAGAGAAATCGAGTGATCGCCTCCGGCACTTCCGTCAATTCCAATCTGCTGAGATCGAGTTTTATTACTCCCTCCTGATAAGCCGCCTCAATCCGTTGTTCTGTTCCCTGACAGGCTTCGTCTCGCGCCATGTGTCTCACCTTAGGCATTTTGCCAACTCTGTTATAGCCCCTAGCCTTAGCAGATCAAAGAAGCCGCACCAGCTTCAGGTGAGAGGTCGTCAAACCGAGAGCGACGTATCTTTCTTGATAGGGTGCAGCGTTTAGCTGGCAACAACATGACCCTATTGCTTCAATCCCGACAAAATGTGCTGCAGTTCTTGATAAGAAGCTAAGACCGCAAACGCTCGCGAAAAGTTGTACTGCCGCTCTTCAGTCTGGGCTAGTTTCA
>CALCPB010000725.1 GCA_937897665.1 uncultured Halomicronema sp.
CGTTGCCCCTGTGCAACCTGATCTCATGGTGTTTTGTGGGGCCATGGGCGGTGCTTGCCTAGGGTTTTTAGTGCATAACCGCAACCCTGCCAAGGTGTTTATGGGCGATACTGGCTCCCTCGCTTTAGGCGGGAGTTTGGCTGCCGTGGGGATTTTGAGCGGCAACCTACTAGCCTTGCTGGTGGTGACGCTACTGTTTTTTGCCGAAACTCTGTCGGTCATCATTCAGGTGACCTATTACAAAGCCACTAAAGGGCCGGATGGCATTGGCAAACGTTTTTTTCGCATGGCCCCATTGCACCATCACTTTGAGCTATCTGGCTGGTCAGAGCTGCAGGTGGTCGGCGTGTTTTATACCGTGACGGCGTTGCTGGCCGCGATCGCGGTGACGACACTCTAAGTTTTTGCTCCACTATTAGCTCATCACGAAATAAGTGCCACAGCCCTATCGGATATTCGATAGGGCTGTGGCATTTCTTCGGAGCTATTAAGACGGGTCTAATCCCCAGGTCGGATAGGGCAAAATTGCGATTTGTCCTTCTGGTGGAAAATCCGACTCAGGGACATCAAAGGCCCCATTCGCTAACAGGTGTTCGCGCAAAAACCGCTCAGCTTCAAACCAGGTTTTAAAGCTGAAATTGGCCGCATACAGATAAGGTAACGGCGCTGCCGCCTGACAATCAGAAGCGCGAATGGGTTCCCAAAGCCTTAACTTAATTTGTCCGCTATCGGTGCTTAACCGATAGCAAATGACATGGTCGCCAGTGAGGGCATGGGCTAAAGTCATATCTTAAATTTTTATATTGAAGGCAGACTCAATGCACCCTAAAGCATGAACCGCATTCTAAGTAGACGCTGAGGTGCCATACGACCTCTGTCTAACTATTTTCGGTCTATGAAAATCCAGTCAGGATTTCTAACGACACTATACTCTTGGCCTCTAGTCAATGCCAATACTTCTGAAGGGACATGTATTTAAAACACGAAGACTAGACGTTTTTGCGGAAACGTTGCCCAGCGATAATGACCGTGGCTGCCAGCAGCGTATAGGTGAGCCAGTTGCTCCAGCGCACGTAGGGCGTCAGACTTTGGCGACGATAAATCTGGGTGAGATAGGTCACGTATTGGTTGGGCTCAGACAGCCACAGTGTTTTGCCGTGGGGATTAACGAGGCCCGAGATGCCCGTATTGGTCACCCGTAC
This sequence comes from uncultured Halomicronema sp., assembly GCA_937897665.1. Taxonomy (GTDB): domain Bacteria; phylum Cyanobacteriota; class Cyanobacteriia; order Phormidesmidales; family Phormidesmidaceae; genus Halomicronema. Next base: position 1,203 of record CALCPB010000725.1, read on the forward strand.
CGACCAGCGATCGCTCTCGATCGCCCGCATCACGTCTTGGGCATGGTGCTGCATCATCATGCGTGGCGGATAGGGATCGTTGTTAGAAGCCGTCATGATCCACTCACCGCCCTGAGCCGTTTGCTGACGAAAGAGATCACTGTAAGCCGATTCGTAACAAATGCCGATGGTGGCGCGGCCAAAGGGGGTATCAAAGACCTGATCTAGGCGCCCCGGCAGCAAACTACTGCTGACCGGAGAAAGCCGAGAAATGATCCGCCCCAAAGTCGCTTCAAAGGGAATGTATTCTCCTAGGGGCACCAGCTTGACCTTGTTGTACTGACTACTCACCTGCCCTTGTGCTGTCAGATTGACCAAGCTTTGAGTCAACGTCTGAGGCGAGCCGGGAGCAACGGGCCGAAACGTCCCCAGCCACAGCACGACGGCCTGTTCGATGACCGCTTGGCGAATCGGACTCTGGCGCTGGTTGGGTACTGTCCACACCTCAGGGATCGCTCCTTCTGGCGTCAACACAGCCTCAGCCCCCTGATTGACTAAATCACGATAGCCGTCGACATAGGCCGTGATCGCCTGCCGAGTGCCCGCTGGTGTCAGCTTGACGCGGGTGGGCACATTGCCTTGAATGAGCCCGATTTTCAAGGCGGTCTCGGGGCGATCGGCCAGGGGTTGGCGGTAGAGCGCACCGCCGATGCCATGCAGCCCTACCAGCAATATCAGTCCGGCCCACCCTAATTGCTCTCGCGTAATCTGAGCCTGGGCTCGAGCTGCCAACGGGCTCAAACTCATTTCGGCCCAGCAGCCGTTGACTGCCACAATCGCGGCAGTGACAGCCATCGGCCCCGCGAGCTGCCCCAGATGCAAAATCCACAGGTTACCGGGGCTTTGCGTAAAGCCGAGAAAAGGCCAGGCCAATGGCCCCCAGCTCAAGGCCGTTTCTAAGCCACACCAAAGGGCGGTTCCCGCCACAATGCGAGCCATCGGGCCAAACTTACCGAGATCGCTGAGCTGCCGCAAAAGGACGGCCCAGAGCCCAAAGGTGACGGTACCGAGTCCGGTGATGAACGCCCAGGCAAACAGCGCGATCGCGAGACTGGCCAACCAAGGAACCCCCATCCAGGTCAGCGGATGCAGGTGGGTAATCCACGATAAAACAATGCCGTGGTAGGTAAAGCTCCACAGACTGCCTAGACCAAATAGGGTTTTGATAGTGGGCGATCGCTCAGGGTTTATCACCGCCCGCCACAAGGGAACCAAGGCAATCCAGGCCAGGGGCCAAGCATTCACAGGCGCAGGCGTCAGCCCCATTAGCAGTCCGCCCCCGAGAATGGCGAGCCAGGGCCACTGCCACCAACCTTGACGACCGCTGGCGACTTGCTTACCAGCAGCCGCTGACGATAGACGTCTCTTTGTTTTCGCGATCGCCAAGGGCCGATTATTGCCCTGAGAGGGGGGAAGTGCCATGGACAAGCGGAAGGAATAACCTCACGGTACGGTTTAATGCAGTATCGCACTCGATTCCGTTATTGGGCGAGCAGAATGCGGCTCAGGCATCAGCCGCATTTGCCGTTATGGCTGCTCGTCGCTCTG
>CALCPB010000726.1 GCA_937897665.1 uncultured Halomicronema sp.
GTCTCCCTAATCCTTTGATAGTGGGGGGTTGCGGTTGCGACACGACGATCTATTGGTCGCCGTAGCCGCTGCTGTCGCTCAAGCAGAACAGTTTGACCAGGCGTTGATCATTGCTCAGATGATGGAGCGTGGATACTTGCAAGACACAGCATTTCAGGCAATCGCCGCCGCCTGGGCGCAGTCAGGACAAGCCGCTCATGCTTTGGATTTAACTGAGCAAATTGACACGCCAGGTGAAAAAGTTGCGGCCCTCAGCCACATCGCGATCGCGCTAATTCAAGCCGGACAAATCGATCAGGGTCTCACGGTTTTGGAGCAGGCTTTTGCCGTTACTCCCAACAACTAATGTCCGAACCCGAGTCAGGCATCAGTCCATCAGCGCCGCCTTGAGGAAATCGATAAACACGCGTACCTTACGCGGTATGTAGGATCGCGATGGATAAACCAGCCAGGCTGCCGTGTTGAAGTCGGTGGCGGTGACTGCGTACTCGGGTAAGACTCGGACCAAATCGCCCCGTTGAATGTCGGCCTCAATGAGCCAGTGGGGCAGTAGAGCTAGCCCCATGCCCGCGATCGCGCACTGTTGCAGGGCGATCGCGCTGGAAATCACCGTGCGTCCCGAGACTGCCACCTCGGTAAGCCCGCCATCATGATCTTGAAATCGCCACCGCGAGCGAAACCCAGCAAGTGGAAACCGCAAACAGTCGTGGTGCTCAACATCCTGTGGTTGCTGTAGCGGAGCCGCTCTGCTGAGATAGGCCGGACTGGCACAGACGCTGTAGCGAGTCGGCATCAGGCGCTGAGCCATCAGGGTCGAATCGGCCAGCCGCCCCAGCCGCACCGCGAGATCAACCCGTTCGGCCAGCAGATCGACGACTGCGTCGGTCAGCAATAAATCAACGGTGAGGTCAGGATATTGCGCTGACAACTGGGGCAGCAGCGGCACGATGCACGTTAACCCAAAAGAGACTGAAGCCGTGACGCGGAGTTGGCCCTTGGGCTGTTGCGACATGTCGGTGGTGACTGCCAGCGCCTGATGCAGTTCTTCGACTAATGGTTCAACGCGTTCAAAATAGGTCAGGCCCGCTTCGGTAGGCGACAGCTGACGCGTAGTGCGCTGCAAGAGCCGGACGCCCAGCTCTTTTTCGAGATTGGCGATCGCCCGCGACACCGAGGAAGGATCAAGGCGGCGATCGCGCGCCACGGCGGCAAAACTGCCCTGCCTCACCACCTCGACAAATAGCTGCAGCGTGGATACATCCATGCCGTTATTTTAGGGCTGATTCGTGCGAAAACTGCATGAAAGTTGTTCGTTTCGAAGCCTTTATTGATCATCTTGCAGTCCCTATGCTCAATTCACAGACCTGTCAGGAGATTGCCCAATGAGTAGAATCGCTGTTTTAGGCACCGGAGCGATGGGGTCGCGCATCGCGCAGAACTTACTCAACGCCCAGCATTCAGTCGTGGTGTATAACCGCACGGCAGAGAGAGTACAGTCGCTGGTGCCGCAAGGAGCGAAGTTCGCCGCCACGCCCCGAACCGCCGCTGCTGAGGCCGACATTGTGATCAGCATGGTGACCGATGATCAGGCTTCTCGATCAGTTTGGCTGGATGCCGACATCGGTGCTGCTCAAGCGGTGAGTGAAGCGGCGATCGCGATCGAATCGAGCACGCTCACCGTTGAGTGGGTCAAGGAATTAGGGGCTGCCTTACACCAGCAAGGAACCGACTTTTTGGATGCGCCGATGGTGGGCTCTCGCCCTCAGGCCGAGGCGGGTAAGCTGACCTATTTGGTGGGCGGCGACGCCGCCACTCTGGCGCGTAGTCAAGCCGTTTTGTCAGACGCTGGCGCGGCTAGGGTGCATGCCGTGGGGGCCGTGGGGCAGGGCACCGCGATGAAGCTGGCGGTGAATGCGCTGTTTGGCATTCAGGTGGCGGCGCTGGCAGAGGTTTTGAATGGGCTGGCCCAACAGGGCCTATCCCACGATGCCGCCCTGGCTTGTTTGGGGGAATTGCCGATTATGAGTCCGGCGGCGAAATTAGCGGCGGAGTTGATGCGAGCCAACACCCATGCCCCGCTGTTTCCGATCTCCCTAGTGGAAAAAGACTTTCGCTATGGGGTGCTGTCCGCTCAAGCCGTTAAGGCAAAGACGCCGATTACGGCTGCTGTGGGAGAGGTGTATCGAACGGCGATCGCCCAGGGATACGCCGACGACAACATTACTGGCATCATTCAAAGCTTGGCGACCACCTCGGGTTGAGGTCGAACTCAGTTCTTGGCTCGGTTCGTAACTGCTACTTCAGAACGCTTTCGTGTCAGTATTTGAGGGCTTCGGTTGATTGCCCGTGAGCCCAGTAGATGACTGCACCCACGGAAGCCGCTTGTTTGTTGAAACACCCACTATCTGGCCTGGAACTGTTTGAAGCCACACTGTTTTCCCAGCAGTTTGGCAAGCACTTTCATGCGGCCTATACGATTGGCGTGAATGAAGGGGGGCTGGGCTGCTGTTTGCTGCGGGGCGACAATCAACACCACTATCCCGGCAGTCTGAAGCTGCTGAATCCGGGTGAGGTGCATACCGGGCAAGCGGTTTCGGTTGACACAGGATGGTCATTTCGCAATATCTATATCGATGTCACGGCGGTCGAACGGGCCTTGGCGCAGTTCGACTATGCCAGACCCGGCATGCCTTACTTTAAGGAAACGATCGTGTGGGACCCCGCGCTGCGATCGCGGTTCTATGAGTTGTTTCAAGCCCTGCCCGCACCGCCCTCACCCCTGCAACAAC
>CALCPB010000727.1 GCA_937897665.1 uncultured Halomicronema sp.
GGTTGATTACGTTAGTGCCATGGTCCATCAGCGTTTCCCTGAGCGCTCTGATCACGGTGCTCGGGCTGGCCTATGCACCCCTATTGTTTAGTTTTTTAGGCGCGCTACCTTACCTAGGCGTGCCCCTGCTGTCTTTATTGTCGGTGTGGCACCTGCTAGCCATGGTGGTGGGCTTTGGGGCCGTGACGGGGACAAACATTCCCGGAGCATTTGGCTATGTGGCGGTTGGCTGGCTGGCGCTGCAAATTATTGAACAAACCATTGGTCGACCGATCGCCGCCCTGACCCAGTGGTTAGAAGATACGGCCGCCGGAGTCGATCTCAAAACCGAACGCCAAGAGATCGTCGCTCTCTTTCAAGACCGAATTGCCGCCTCGACCGATGAACTCAAATCAGAGGTGCAACAGCGGCTCGACACCGTTCAACAAGCGCGGCAAACGGCGCTGCCGATCAGTCTATCGGCCGGTGACCAGATGCCGCCGCTGGCTGCTGTGGGGTTTGGCGAAGCGATCACGACGGCCACGGCTCAGCCCACAGTCACTAAAGGGGCGGAACGCAGCGATAGCCCGCTGTTAAAAACGGCTCTCGGGCTGATCGCGATGACCGTACTGACGCTGATCGTGCTGGTGCTGTTGCGCCCCGTGCGGGAATGGTGGTTTGGTTGGTTTGGCAACTTGCCCGAGCTGTTGCAGCTGGTGCTCAACCTGGTGTGGATTGCAATCGTCGCTGTCATCGTCGCAGGGTTGCTGGCTCCCCTCGAAACGCTGGGCTGGTGGGCCGGTTGGTATGAGGATGAAGTCAACGCGATCGACAATGCCGGTGAGCTCGCCGAACCAATCGCTAACACCGACAACCTTGATCGATACGTGGTGTACCTCGATGGCATTGGCAAATCGAGCTATGAGTATTTGCCCGACGTCGAAGACTTTTTGGATGCGTTGGCCCCGGCGCTGCCTGCAGGGGTGGCGTTAGTGCGGGGCATCATGCCCTACTCCGTGATGAATAAGCCGCTGGATGAAGACCGGACGCTGTCGTTTTTTTGGCGCTATGCCGACCAGTTGCGGTTTGCCAACCCGTCCAGTTTATTAGGGCTCATCGTCAACATCCGCAATGTTTTGATTGTGGGTGTCTCTGCTGATCGCCGCTACGGCCCCCTCTACAACCAGGGGATTGCGCAGATTGTGCTGAGCGGCCTGCTCAAAAACGGCTATCGCCTGGGCAGTGGCACCCCGGTCACCTTTATTGGCTACAGTGGCGGCGGTCAAATGTCTTGTGCCAACGCACCCTTCTTAAAGCGCGCCATTGCCGCTCCGATCGATGTCATTTCTATAGGTGGGGTGATCAGCGCCAACAGTAACTTTCTCAAACTAGAGCATCTGCACCATCTGGTGGGTGAGAAAGATGATGTTGAGCGCATTGGCCCCCTGATGTTTCCGGGCCGGTGGAAGCTCTTTCCCCTATCGTTTTGGAACCGGGCCAAGCGACTGGGCAAAATCACGATCATTCCGATGGGGCCGGTCGGTCACAATGTGCCGGGGGGCGTGCTCGATCCCAAGGTAATTCTGGCGGACGGACGTACGGCCTTACAGCAAACGATTGACACCATCAACGCGATTCTTGGCGGTGATCTGGTAACGGGGAAAGATCTGGAACCAGCGAAGCCGAGTAACTACAGTCTTTATCGCAAGCTACCGTTTTGCCAGCCGAGTTTTTATCCTCTTGGCCCGTCGCCTGATCCGGCCCTGTATCAGCCGATTGGCGAGTGGATGGGGCGATTGATTTTGCCCGCTAAAGCAGCGCGATCGCAGGTGCGAGGCGTGCTGATCGAAATCTCCCATGCGCCACCTGACTACGCCCACCTGGTAAGGCAAACGGTGCCCCTACGCTGGCAGCGTGACCTACCCCGAGTGCAGCGTCTCGTCAAAGCGGTGACCCGTGACGTTAACTTCAGCGCTGATGCGGAATATAACAGTAAGTTTGGCGGTATGGTGTTGCCCGATCGCATCAACCGGTGGCGGCAGGTGGGTCCCCTCGAATCCCTCGCGGGCAGTCACCCGGTAGATGACATCACGGTGATGCTGACGGCAATTGATGTGCGCTTGGCAGATGACGGTACAGTGGCCCTGCATACGCGCTACCAGCCGGTCGAAATCACTGGTCGCTATTACGCCCTGGTGCAGTTCATCGCGCCTGAGGCTCCCGAACAGTATCGCGTGCGCCATTTCAACGCGGCTACCCGCCAGTTTGACGGCCCCGCAACGGTAATGAGCACGCCGCCAGTGATTGTAGCGAAAGACTATGGCAGCTATCCCTCGACCCTCAACCAAATCGAAAATTCGCCCAGCAATGAACAGGGATGGTATGTCTATGGCGCTCTGAACGCAGCGGGGCAGTTTGTCGTGCAAGCCTGGATGCCGCGAGGGTTGATGCGGCTGCAGCCCGATCGCGTCGTCTTTGGCGAAAAGAACGTCTACCGTCACATTCGCCAAGAAACCTGGGATGACATGGCGGCGCAAAAAGGGCAAACCTCATCAGTGTTAGGAACGCCCCGCGACAACGGCACTGCCGCTGCCATTCAAGCGGCGGTAGGCGATTGGCAGGTGGGAGATCGCGCTCTAGTGCTGCACACTTACGGCGGCATTGGCGGCGAACAACAAGAACCGGCGGCAGCGACGCCCATTTTCTTTGGCCACTTT
>CALCPB010000728.1 GCA_937897665.1 uncultured Halomicronema sp.
GATAAACACGGGGGCATACTGGCAGTACAGTCGATGTCGGGCTAAGGTGCGAAGTCTTGTATTCGTCTACCGATGGAGGATGGCCAGTGCATCTTTCAAGTCAGTATCAGCAGTGCTCCCGATCGCCCCAACTTCCTTCAATATCAACCACTCCTCAAAGAAAATGCAAAGTGGCATAGGCGGCGGCTAATGAAAAATCGAGTGCCTAGAATAATGGTTGAAAACTGTCACATATAGGTCAAATTCGTGAACTTGCGATCGCGTCAATGGCTGTGGAGTCTGGGACTGCTTGGCTGGCTAGCGGCCAAGCCGGCTACGGCTAACTGTGCCGGCACCCCGGCCTCTCTCGAATGGTATGAGCCGGTGATGACCGAGCATTTTCAGCAGTTACAGAGTCAGTCAACCTATCCTTGGGGTGAGGCGCGGGTATTTGACCAGATTGTGGGCGATCGCGTTTTGCTGACTGAGGCCTTTGAAACTCTGAGCGGGCCGCAAAAAGTGCAGGTGTTGAGCACCCTGATCGGGGTTGACTTTCAGGCCTATCTGACGCCAGAAGAATATGAGCAAAAGTTGAATGAACCGGGCATTGGGCCTTCACCTTACGACGTTGTGGCCAGCGATGGCCGCTTGGTATCAGCAGTGTACGACGGTTGCACCCGCGATCTCCTGCTGACTGAACAAGCTCGATTTAGCTGGCACTATAACAGTCAGGGGCTTGATGTGCCCCGGAGCGAATTGCGCAATGCCGGTCAGCCGAGTTGGCGACAGGTCAATTTTGCGATCGCGCCTGAGGATGAGCTAGCGGTGCGGCTGGGGTTTTGGGAGTCAGTGGGCTACGAGAACTTTGACTGGTGGATTGCCTGGGTGCCGGAACATGGCTACTTTGAAGTCAACGTACCCGAGAATTTTGACGAGGCTCGACTGCAACGATATTGGCAGGTGGCCGATCGCAATTATCGCTATGTTGTCGTGCGAGCCGATGGCACTGAGCTGGGCGAAAAGCAGTTTTAAGGATGCCGTTCCTCGCTGCCTTTAACCTCGCGGCGATTTTAGAGCAGGCGCGGCGAGACTTCTGTATGACCTCAAGTTTGGCGAGGGGCTGGTGCCATACCGATCCATCGCTTGATCCGGCAACGTTTGTCGCGGGCGATCGCCATGCCCGGTTCGGTGTACGACAAGGTGCTCTCTAATGCCCAGGAAGCCAAGGCCCGCGACGCTCGACTCATTGGCGTCGTGCCCTTGAACGATGAGAAAGCGGAATTCACCTTTGATTCTTTACTGCCGGTGCCCCCGGTGGATGAACTGATTTCGCCGATTCTGACGGTGATTCCGCTACAGTTGCTGGCTTATCACATTGCGGCGCGGCGCGGTTTGGATGTGGATCAGCCCCGCAACCTCGCCAAGAGCGTGACAGTAGAATAGAGTCGCAAACTCTCAAGGGGATTTCCCTGCCATGATCACCACCAAACTGACGCTGGCAGAATATCTGAGCTTAGAAGGGAGCCCAGAACACCGCTGCGAGTTTGTGGGCGGAGAAATTATTGAGATGCCGCCAGAGAGTCCTCAAAACAATTTAGTCTCTCTGTTCTTATTGAGCCAGCTCTGGTCATGCGTGCCGCTGCGATGGCTACGTCGGATGGACACCGAAATCGTGGTTGCTGGACGAGTACGCATTCCTGATCTGATGGTGCTGGGAAATGATTTAGCCAATGCTTTGGAGGCTAAAGGTCGTAGCACCATTACGGTAGAGATGCCTGCGCCATTGTTAGTGGTGGAGGTAGTGTCGCCGGGGAAGGTGAACGAGGATCGCGATTACCGGTATAAGCGATCGGAATATGCAGCACGAGGCATCGGGGAATATTGGATTGTT
>CALCPB010000729.1 GCA_937897665.1 uncultured Halomicronema sp.
CACTATTTCGGGGGCGTTCTGGTGTATGTAGTCGAAGCCGTCCTCGATGATCAGTTTGTCACGGCCTACGCCGACGCCAACGGGTAAGTCTCTCAAGCGAGCCTAGGAAGCACATCGCCTCTCCGAGGCTCGCGATTCCACTTTGCCTGCCAGTTCATGTGAGCCACTTTTAACACCAGCCTCTACCAGCATCGGGAAACCTCAACCTGCAGCACTCTTAAAGGTCTTATCGTGACTGTTGTATCGCCGTCTTCGACAGGAGCTGCCTCCTCTCAGCCGACTCAAAGCCTCAAGCCCACCGTCTTTTGGCGCATCGCTGCCGACATTCCTCCGTCCCTGAAATGGGCCTTGATGGCGCTATCAGTGCTGGTGCCGCTGGCGCTGTGGTGGGGGCTGTCCAGCACGGGATGGGTAGATACCAAGTTTTTGCCGACACCGGGCATGGTCGTGAGCGCGCTGGTCGCGCTCTGGCAAGACGGCTATTTGCTCGGCGATACGCTATCGAGCTTTGTGCGCGTGTCCGGCGGATTTGTGCTGGCGGCCCTGGTGGCCATCCCCCTCGGCATTGGCATGGGGGCGTTTGCCAGCGTGCGATCGCTGCTAGAGCCGCTGGTGGGCATCGTGCGCTATATGCCCGCGCCCGCCTTTATTCCCCTGTTGATCATTTATTTGGGCTTGGGTGAGGAGCCCAAGGTGGCCCTGATTTTTATCGGCACCGTGTTCTTTAACACGCTGATGATTATGGATGCCGTCAAGTTCGTGCCCAAGGAACTGATTGAGACCACCTACACGCTGGGGGGCGATCGCCGTCAGGTACTGCTGCAGGTGATTACGCCCTATGTGATTCCCAGTATTTTTGACACCTTGCGAGTCAACATGGCCGCCTCTTGGAACCTGGTGATTGTGGCGGAGTTAGTCGCGGCGGATAGTGGCCTGGGCAAACGCATTGCCATTTCTCAAAAGTTTTTTCAAACCGACGATATTTTTGCCTGCCTGATTGTCTTGGGGCTGATTGGCTTCATGCTCGACCTGTCTCTGCAGGCAGCGATGCGCATGACCTGCAAATGGGCGGTGAAATAGACGCGGCCCCATCCATCGACACCCGGCTCATGACGCGGTAATGGGCCAGTCCGCGAATGCTGATTACGTCCGCCGTCCTATCCCCTGAACCCCTGCCAACATGCACCTCGAAGTTGCTCAGCTACACAAACAATTCGACACGCCCCAAGGGCCCCTCGTCGCCCTGCAAGATATCAACCTGCATGTAGAGACGGGCGAATTTGTTTGTGCCGTTGGAGCCTCCGGCTCTGGTAAGTCCACGCTACTGCGACTGGTTGCAGGGCTGGAAATGCCGACCACTGGCGAGATTACGGTAGATGGTCAACCGGTGATTGGGCCGGGCATCGATCGCGGCATGGTGTTTCAGAGCTACACGCTCTATCCCTGGATGACCGTGCAGGAAAATGTCGAATTTGGCCTCAAGCTGCAGGGCATTGCGGCTCGCCAGCGCCGCGAAGAAGCCTCGCGCTATCTCGACGTGGTGGGATTGGCCCAGTTCGCCCGATCGCTGCCCAAAGAACTCTCTGGTGGCATGAAGCAGCGGGTAGCAATCGCCCGCGCCCTGGCCAACCATCCCAAAATTCTGCTGATGGATGAACCGTTTGGGGCGCTCGATGTGCAGACCAAAGAGACCATGCAAGAGTTTTTGCTGGAACTGTGGGCGCGCCTAGGCATCAGCATTTTGATGATCACCCACGATGTTAGCGAAGCGGTATTTTTGTCCGAGCGCATTTACGTGATGTCGGCGCGACCAGGCACGATTCAAAAGGAAGTCAACATCGACCTGGGGCGCGATCGGGCCTATGCCATCCGCCGCACTCCTGAGTTTTATCACTACTGCGAAACGATTATGGATCTCTTGCGGGGCACCGCGACTGAACCCCTGTCTGCCTAATTTCAAGTGCACTCACCGTAGCGCTGGCCGCTTGGCAGAGGCCACCGAGAAGTACTCTGAATCCTCAGCACCTCAGCCCAGTGGCTCTGCAATCTAGTCCTCACCGGACTGGCGACTGCGATCAGGGGGCGCAGCAGCAGCGTATCGACTTTCACACCATCCGCCAGAGCCCGGCATGATCGAGGTAATGCTGAGACTAATCCTCCTTGGGGATGATTGTCGTGATGCAGGCAACCGGGGAGACTATAGCGGTCGGGCCATAAAAGACCACTGCTCATCGGCGATAGAGCCCGACTCTTTTCCCTCAATTGATGGGCTTAGAAATGCCCTATCAGTAATGCTATAGGCTTACCCTTTAAGCGATCCCCACACTTCAGGCGACCATGGCAACGGGCCAATCGGGACACAAAGACAGGGAGAAAGCGTTAAACCAGGGGATGATGAGAGCGGTCATGCCAAGCACTGCCTCAGCCGGGATCATCTCTATATGCACAAGTGCGGCTTTTCAATACCTCTCTTTAACAAATCGTAACGATTTGTTATACGCTCAGATTAGAGAGCTCAATATCGTTGGACTTCGTTGACAGGCTCCGTCGCCTCATCGGCT
>CALCPB010000730.1 GCA_937897665.1 uncultured Halomicronema sp.
TTCTCAAAGCCTCGTCTTTTTCGGGTTTGTTTCGGCAGCCCCTGTTGATTGTTCTATACACTTTCTTTCGTGTCTAAAGCTCGGCGCAGGTCATTTTCGAGCTGCAGGCGATCGCGCACTTGAGCATGCATCAATGGGTCAAAAATGGCATAGCCGTCACGACCAGTCGCTTTGGCCCGATACATCGCAATGTCAGCATTGCGAATCACCGTCTCGGGCTGCTGATAGTCGTCCCCCCCGAGCACAATGCCAATACTGGCGCTCATAAAGATCTGCTGTCCTTGAATCTCGATGGGCGCTTGCAGGTGGGTTAAAATCCTCTCTGCTAGGGTAGTGGCTTCGTCAATGCTCGTGACGTGCTCTAACAAAATGACGAATTCATCACCGCCCAAACGGGCCACCAAGTCAGTCTCACGCATCAAGGTGGGTAGCGCCTGAGCGATCGCCACCAATAGCTCATCGCCCACGGCATGCCCCAGACTATCGTTAATCACCTTAAACCGATCAAAATCGATAAACAGTAGCGCAAACCGAAACGCCGCATTACCTTGAGCACGCGCGATAGCGAGCTCTAAGCGGTCGATTAGCAATAGCCGATTAGGCAGCTGGGTCAACGTATCGTGCAGGGCAATGTGGCGCAAGCGTTGCTCAATCGCCACGCGATCGGTCACCTCGCGTGAGGTCGTTTGAATATGTATCAAGAGCCCTACGTCATCTAACACCGGCGTACTCAAAGTCTCTAGCCAAATGTAGTGACCTAATTTGTGGCGGATGCGATAAACCACTGAAACGGCTTCGTCTAACAGCACCGCTTCATGCGCCTGGTTAACGATTTTCAGATCATCGACATGAAAGAAGTCGTAGGGTGAGCGATCGAGCAGTTCTTGTGGCGTATAGCCCAGTAGCGTTTCGCAGGAGGGAGTGAGATATAAATACCGCCCATCAGGATGATGCAAACAGACCAAATCGGTCATGTTTTCCGTCACCAAACGATAGCGGCGTTCGCTCTCAGTCAGGGCAATCTCCGCCCGTTTGCGATCGCTAATATTGCGCATCATGGTCAAGACCTCATCTTCACCAATTTGCACCACCCGTACCTCTTCAAACTCTAAAGCACCGTCAATCTCAATTTGCTGTTCATAAACCTGCGGTTCGCCCGTGTTGATCGCTCTCGCCACCGCCTGCCGCCGCAACCGACTCAGTGGGGCCGGCAGCATGTCATATTGGTCGCGGCCAACAGAACGGCCATTAAACCAATCCTTAGTTTCTCTCCCTTGCACCGCACCGAGGCAGGTGCCATCGGCTTTCATCCAGAGTAAAAGGTCAGGAATCGCCTTCAGCAATCGCTCCTTAACCGCTTCACTCTGGCGCAGCGAATCTTCCATCTGTTTGCGCTCAGTAATGTCGAGCATAATGCCCAGCATGCGCACGGGCGTACCCTGTTCATCCTGTTGACAATGGCCACTGTCGAGCTCCCAGCGCAGGCTGCCATCCAGGCGTATCAGGCGATATTCCGCTTCATACTCTGATCGATTGCACAGCGCCCGCATCATCGCCCGATCGACCCGGGCAACGTCATCAGGATGCACGGCCTGATGCCACAGCTCCGGAGTGGGTTTAACTTCGCCCGGCTCATAGCCCAACAGTCGAAAGTGGTAATCATTCCACCGCACGCGATCGCTATCGATGTGCCAATCCCAAGTGGCAAATTGGGCCAGATCGAGCGAGAGGCGTAACTGCGTTTCACTGACAACCAATGACTGCTCCGCGCGTTTGCGGGCAGTGATATTAGTCGATGAGCCCACCAGGTAGCGACGCTCGCCCGCCGCATCCACCATCACCTGACCCACGGTCAACATCCACAAGTTGGTTTGATCCGGCAACCGGATGCGATGCTCAAGCCTCATTTCTCTCAGCGTTTCGAGGGCAGTTTGCCGCATCGCCCGCGCCCGCGCGATATCATCAGCGGCGACATGCCGCTTAAAAACATGGGCCATTGAAGTTTGCCAAGACCCTGGCTGCCAGCCCGTCGCCGTATATTTGCCAAAGCACCGCATCTTGCCCGTTTTAAGATCTTCTTGCCAGTAGATGGTTTCAGCTACCGACATCGCTCGCTGCAGCCAGGAATTGGTGACTGCCCCAGGAGTCTTAACAACGGCAGCAGGGTGCCTGGTTAGGATGGGCAGGCCATACATCAGCAGGGCGACCGCCACTCCCCCTAACTCAAGCAACACCCGCCGCAGCCAGCCTCGGCTCAACAATAAACAGCTACCAGTCGGCCCAACAACAATCCCGAGCGTCGCCAGCGAGCGCCCATCCCCCTCGACCACGGCTAGCCACTGACTAATAGCGTCAAGCGCTAACCCTTCTCCTCCCCCACCCGTCAGCAGCAGCCATAACGGGTAAATCACACACACATAATTCATACGCTGATCAAGAGATGTCTTAGAGACATTCGCGGCAAAGATCGACCCAACGATTAAGCCTTATAACCAGATGCACATTAAAGGCCAAAATCCACACTTTAGAATTCCCAATCGCAAGTTACAGACAAAAATCAA
>CALCPB010000731.1 GCA_937897665.1 uncultured Halomicronema sp.
TAGCATCGCGCAGCTGCTCTAACATGCGCGCCCAGCGGCCCCCAAATTTGACCTGAATCTGCATGTCAGAAACCGGGATGGAAATGTGAACGCGCTTGAGCCCGCAGTAAATTGAGGCTTGAATGTCGGCGATATTAGCGCGGTTCCACCCGAGCAGTTGGGCATTGAGGCCCAAATCAACGATCGCTCGAATGGCTTGAGCTTCTGATTGCCCCATGGCGGGAATGCCCACTTCGAGCTCTTGGACGCCAATGGCATCGAGAAATTTAGCGATCGCGATCTTTTCGTCTAAACCAAAGGCCACACCGGCAGCCTGTTCGCCATCGCGTAGCGTTGTGTCGTTGATGTAGATTGCGGGAGTGGTCACGGCAGCCTCCGAAAAAATGTGGGGTAGTCGAGATCAGGGAACGCAGAACAGGAGCACAGATAGCCTGAGAAGCACCGCTTAGGAGCTGGGCTGCTGCTGCTTGAGGGATTCGTAGCGGGCTTTTTTGAGAGTTTCGATATCGGCAGCCATCATGCGGTTGAGAAAGATTTGTTGAGCCCAGGCCAGGCCAAACACAAAGCTAATAATCAGGAGGGAAGACAACATGGGAGGCGGCTCCTAAGTGAAGGAAGAGGAGGAAACCAGAAGCCAGCTAGTGGCAAGGTGTGTGCTAACTTCTGGTGCAAATCGTCACCGAGGCCCTACTGCACAAAGGCCAGCGTGAGGCTGTCGGCAGTGAGGAAGTGGTCGAGGTGGAAGGCGCGCTCTTCTGTCTCGAGCAAAATTTGCTCGTAGAGATAGCGGGTAGCGCGATCGCCCACACTTTCTGCCTGGGAGGAGAGTCGCCGCAGCAGAGCGATCGCCGATTGTTCGGCGGCGAGATCGTTTTCGATCATTTGACGACAGTTGTAGATGCCGTCGGGCTCAGGCTCAAAGCAGCACAGATCGGCCAGTAGCGCAAAGCTGCCAGCGGGCACGCCGCCTAAGCCATTGAGGCGCTCGGCGACATCGTGGGCATGGCCTTGAACCGCCTCATAGCTCTCTTGCAAGAACTCGTGTACAGATAGAAATTCAGCGCCTTCCACCACAAAGTGATGCTTTTGGTACTGCAGATACAGCGCTTGAAAACTGGCGTATACCAGATTCAGTCCTTCGCAGACGGCAGCGGTGATCTCGGCTTCGAGGTTGATGGGGTTAGTCCCCACTTCACCAAAGGCGCGGACAAGAGTTTGAGTGGTCATATCATTTGCTCCAGTAGGTCAGAAAAACAACGGTCAATCAGAACAACAAAAGGCGGTTGGCCTGCTAAGGGCGGTCATCAGTTAGCGACTTAATGTCAGTACCACAACGGTTTCGGCCCCGAGCTGGGTGGGTGGAGCGGGTGCGGCAATGCTGGTTCCACAAGGGTTTGGCAACTCACTGATGACGCGCCCTAGTGATTGGTTTGGCAAGCTACCTGGGTTTCCCAGCAGCGCTCTAGCCAATCCACCCCGGTCTGGCGAGACGTGGTGAACTGACGAATCGTGCTGCGGGCTAACACCAACGCGGTGGCATGACTTACCTCGACTCGCAATGTGCCGTCAGCGGGACAAGCACAAGGAATATTGAGTTCTTGCAAGCGGCGGTAAATCGACCAGCGATCGCACCGCTGTACCGCAACGACTTGACCCGGATTAGGGGTGAGGGCAGCACATTTATTCATGGGATGAAAACTCCAACTGTGAGAGAGGTGTACGAGAAAGCTGTTGCACTTCGGCCTCTAACGCTTCGATGCGGTCAAGTAGGGTGCGAAATGCGGTGGCCTGAGCGGCCGGGAGTTGGCCATGCTCCAACGGTGTGGCGGTGGTGTTGCAGCGGCAGACGTTGCGATTGGGAATGCCAACGGCGGTGCAGTTAGCGGGAACGTCAGTCAACACGACGGAACCGGCGCCGACTCGGGCCTGGTCACCAATGTGAATATTGCCGAGAATTTTGGCCCCGGTGCCGATGACGACGCGACTGCCCACGGTGGGGTGGCGCTTGCCGGTTTCTTTGCCGGTGCCCCCCAGGGTGACGCCTTGGTAAATCAAGGTGCCGTCGCCGACAATGGCCGTTTCGCCGATGACGACGCCCATGCCGTGATCAATAAAGAGGCCGCGACCCAGTTGCGCACCGGGGTGAATCTCAATACCGGTGACGCAGCGAGACAGGTGTGAAATCAAGCGCGGCCAAAAGCTGACCTGGCGGTTGTGCAGCCAGTGGGCCAAGCGATGTGCCGCGATCGCGTGCAAACCGGGATAACAGCACAGGACTTCGAGCCAGTTGCGGGCGGCTGGGTCATGCTTAAAGATGACGGCGACGTCATCAGCGAGGGGTAACTGCTGCAGCCACTCGGGGCGGCGCAACCAGCGTTGAATTGAGAAACTGGGCAGAGACAGCGACATGGCTTTGGGGGGCTGTGTTTCTCTGCTTATAGCAAGGGCGATTTTGGGGCCGCGATCGCTCCGGCCCAATCCAGATTTACTAGAACAATTAAGGCTGCACTCAATCGCTGAAATGCTTGCGATTAGGCGCTGTTGGAATTTCCTTGAGGAGGGGGGGACTGGTATTTCCGCCCCTGGGCTCGGGTATTTCTAAGGGACGGTGCAAGTATTCTGCACTCAAGTAAAAACCCTTACATATAAGTAGATAGAGCTAATTTGAGCCGATAACTTAAAATCACGCTCGGCTGTACTCAAAGACTGATTTTGCGCAGTTCAGATTTTGTCGCAATAAGTAAAACGGTAGCAGACGCTGCAAAATCACCTCGATTTAATTCAGCATTCCTTAACACCGTCGTGATCGGCGTTGGGGAACTGCGATCGTCCCCATCCCGATTACCAAGTTGAAATTAATCGGTTGTGCTGTTTTAGAGACCGCCTCCTGGCTCTCACAGTTGCTGATAACAGCTGCTCAGGTCAGGACTCCCGATGCCATCTCGGGGAGCTCATACCAGTTCGACAAATTACAGCTACACATACAAGTCGGCTGAGCGAAGTCGAAGCCGACGTTCCTTGAGCGGAGCCGTTGGCGTCGACTTCCCGTAGGGAATAAGGAAGATCTGTAGTCCAGTTTCAGAGAATTGGTAGAACGAGCGCGGGGGCGAGCTGCGTAGTCTCGTTTCAGAGAACCGTTGGCGTGAATCCCGCAGAAGACATTACCTGTAGGAAATGCTCGATCGAGTTGCCGCCGACCGGTCAGGAAGGGTGTTCCTTTGAACTCAGCAATCGAGTTGTGGCATCCCCGCCCCACCGTCAGCCAAACCACTAATCGGTAAGGGAGCGTTGCCAAACAGTGATGCCCTCTAAATAACTGAGTGCATTAAGTGAGTGCATATAGATGAGTTTGCTTCTAGTAGAGAGCAGCTGATCCGCTGGAATATCGTTGCTCAACGACGTCAAATGCCTCAATTAAACAACGCTACTCGCCCCTCTCGTCTTTTCCCGCTCTCCCCCGCTCCCCCTTCGCATTTTCTTCCTTGCCTCCCATTCTTTATCTCGCTACCCTCTACTCCCCACTCCCTACCCTCTTTTCTCTTCTCCCAACGTCTTCAAGAGCAGCTGTGAAATGGTTGAAATCAACGCCGTTTACATTGCTTAATCGCAAAACGTAAAATTCACTACTTATATATAGAGGCGATCAGAAAGTTCGATACATCGGCAATTTTGTCTCTTCAGAGAAAGTCTTGATTTTGGTATCAGGTTTAGCAAAATTGGGCTTTTGAGTACTCAATAAAATGTACTTTTTAATCCCCTCAAATCACATCAATCCCTTGCCCGAGTAGCGATTGCGCTGAGTGCAGAAACACCGGGCCAGGCGACAAAAATGGTAGTGCAGCCCGTGATTAATACCAGCCCCCCGATCTTGAAAAAAGATTTGATCCCCTCAGGGCCAGGGTTGTAGCACTTGAGTGCACGGCTAATGATCCAATAAATCCTATCGCGATCGCTACTCAGCCTCGCTGATTAGCCATTGATATAACTCTTTCAACGCCGAACGAAGAGTCTTAACCCAACGAGCGACGCGGCGAAGTCAACAAAAACCTGGACAACTTCAGCTCAGTTAGAGCGTGCTTAAAAGCCCGAAGCCCAGTTTTTCTGATTTCAACGATTAGCCCGTTCCTGCCAAGCGATGCGATTTCAGGCGTATTCACCCTTTGCGGCTGTCCTCAAGCCCTCTTGTAGAGCAAACGAGCGCAGCCCCCACCTATACACCTAGGAAATTGCTGTTTAGCACCGAGACTCTGACCCTCGGCCACCATCACACTCTCCTGAAAGCCAGGACGTTGCTTTGATCGCTATCACATAACTGGTTCTATTCCTGCTCTGGCAGGGGCTTAGAACACCCCCCTGTGTTTACAGGGTTGATGCCATCGACGCAACGTCCTCTTTTTCTTACCGGTTTTGCTTGAGAGGTGACCCCACCGCATCCAGTTTCTCACTCTGTTGATTGCTTTTCCGTTGATTGCTTCCGCTACTGACTGCTCTCCTGCCGCTGCTGAATCCTTCGACGCCCGGTTTAGCCCTGCTGAGTTCTGCCCTTTACACCGCCAAACCCATGACGCCACCGCCACCTCCCTCTGCCCTTGCTTCCGCGCCTACTGCGACGCCCGAGCTGGACATTACCTTGACCAAAACCAAAACCAAGGTCAAGAAGTCTGGCGGCGGCTGCGGCTGCACTAGTAAAAAAGACGAATCCGCTACTGGCATGAGTGAATCGATGCAGGCCCGCATCGAAAAGCATCCCTGCTATAGCGAAGAAGCCCACCACCACTACGCTCGCATGCACGTGGCGGTGGCCCCGGCTTGCAACATTCAGTGCAACTATTGCAACCGCAAATATGACTGTGCCAACGAGAGCCGCCCCGGTGTGGTTAGCGAGCTGCTGACCCCCGAAGAAGCCGCTCACAAAGTGCTCGTGGTTGCAGGCAAGATTCCGCAAATGACGGTTTTGGGCATTGCTGGGCCGGGTGACCCGCTGGCGAACCCCGAAAAAACCTTCCGCACCTTTGAGCTAATCGCCGAAGAAGCGCCGGATATCAAACTATGCCTCTCGACTAATGGCCTGATGCTGCCCGATCACGTCGAGCGCATCAACGCCCTCAACGTCG
>CALCPB010000732.1 GCA_937897665.1 uncultured Halomicronema sp.
GAGTTCTTGTCCCGGCGTGGCGGGAGTAGCCGGACTCGTGCTGTCAGTGAATCCGAACCTCACGGCACGGGAGGTGAAGCAGATTTTGCAGCAAACGACAGATAGAATTACCGACCCGCGTCCCGATCCACAGTTGGGCTTGCAGCATGGTACCTACGGCAATAACGGCCATTCGCAGTGGTTTGGCTATGGCCGGGTGAATGCTCAAAAGGCAGTGCAAGAAGCCCGGCGACGACTATGGGCCGGGCGCACCTATCAGCGCACAGTGAAGCTATCAGAGGCCGCGCCGACGCCGATTCCAGATAATCAGCCAACGGGTGTTGGGCGATCGCTGCAGTGTCGTGAGTCGGGCACTGTGCAGGATCTGGCGGTGCAGGTCGAGCTGGCCCACGAATTTTTAGGTGATATCCGGGTGTATTTGGAGCTGCCGACGGGGCAAGAACTGCTGCTGCAGGGGCGATCGCTGGGCCAGCTCCAAACGTTAGATCAGCGCTATGACCTGAGCAATACGCCGGGCTTGATTCAGGCGATCGGCGGCGCGGCGGCGGGCAAGTGGCAGTTGCGGGTGAGCGATCATGCACCGGGGCACACGGGGCAACTGGTGGGCTGGCAGCTGACCCTGGCATTGACTTAGGTGTTGATCAAGACAGGAACGGGCTAGGAACGGGCGATCGCGGCTTCCTTATCGGCATTCAACTCACCGAGCCAGCGACGGGTCAAAAACCCCACGATGAAAACATTGATAGCAAAAAACAGCACTTTAGTGGGAGACGGGTGGTGCCAGACCTCAAACACTTCGAGGGGAATCAAGGCCGCCACCAGCAAAATGAATAGCGGCTCAGCCCAGGTCATACCCAGCCACAGACCGATCGCAGCAGTTTCAATCAGCAGGCCATAGACGCCAGTCAGCTCGGCAATTTTAATCAAGACTTTTGGCTGGGTACTGACTAAATGGTCAACTAGCCAGCGCATAAAATCGTATTCGGCGGTGAGCAAATAGCTATCAGCAAATTGACTCAGCTCGTCGTAATAACCCCATCCCAACAGGCAGACCGTCGAGATTGCCAACATCAGTCCTCCAAAGCTCATCTTTTTGATCACCAAGATTTTGGTCAGCAAGGAGAGTGGATGGTTATGAGACACTTCAGCTAGAGAAAATAATGCGACGAAACCACCTTATACCAGGCTTATGCAATCTGCCGCCTAGCTGAATGAAAACCGATTTAACTGCGAAAAACCCAGCCGCAAATCCGTCTTTATTTGAGACTCGACAAGTGTTCTTTGAGTCCTAAAAGACAATTCAGTGTTCTCGCAAAATGACCATCCAGATATTTGGATCCAGTCTCGTTTTATGTTTTGTCTCTCATCGAGACTCGGCTCACCCTTTAGTGGAATTAAAATAAAATAGACTGGTCTCTCAATGAGATTTTTGGCATTTCGCAAGATGGTCGGTTTGCAAACACCTGTGTAGGTCGGGGTATGGCCCCGACTATTGCAAAAATAGGCCATAGTCTGAAAGTTTTGCAATTACTGGGTTACAGCCGCTGAAAAACAAGCCCCTCAGACAAGTACTAACTAACAGCCATTAATCAAGCTGCTTCTAGCGGTGGCTGAATGGCTAAATCGTAGTGCAGCGGCGGTGGCTGACGGGCGTCATCGAGATGATACTGCCCGAGCAGGATAAGGTGATCCGTTTTTGCAACAGGGCCTTTATGCACGGTGATCTGGGTGACGACAAGCTGCGCTGGATCGATGTCATGACCTTCCTGGTCTAACTGATTGAGAACGCGCCCTGCCAAAGCATGAGCGATGTTCATAGTCTGGTCTTTTTGAGAGTCGATAGTAGTTCAATTGTGTCATGTGTAGGTTCACTCTAAAACTCATGTGCCGCCTACTGAGATCGAGCCTGCATTATTGAATCGCGCCTTGCTGAAATTCCTGGGAAACGAAGAGTGTTCTTGCCGCAATCGACACATAAGCAAGCTTTTCATACCGTTCTGTACAAAATTGATCATCTCAGCTATAATTTGTACCAATCGGTATGAAAGTAATCAGCCAGCTAATCGAAGTCGGGTATGAAAAGCAATCAGTCAGATAATCGAAGTCGTGGTCGCCCATTGGCTTTTGACCCAAATGAAGCCTTAGACGCAGCAATGCGTGTCTTTTGGTTGAAGGGGTATGAGGGCGCGTCACTTGGTGATCTCACTGAAGCGATGGGTATCAATAAGCCAAGCCTGTATGCGCGATTTAATGACAAACGGACCCTCTTTCTTGCCGCGATTGAACATTACAACGCAACAATCGGAGCGCCCAACCTTCAAAAGCTGCTTGAAGGAAAAACCGTTCGCGAAACAGTTGAGGGATACTTTTCCGCTATCAACACGACCTTGACGTCACCGGATAGTCCCCCGGGCTGCATGGTAGGTGCAGTGGCAACAGATATGGCCGGGCGAGATGAAGAGATCCGGGCACAAGTTGCCAACCTTTTAGCCTCAACTGAAGTGTTTCTGACACAACGGTTCAAAGAACTGGGAGATGCCCCGATTGATGAGAGCACCTTGGCGGAAATCGTGGTCTCGTTCGCGCAAAGTCTTGCGGCCCGGGCGCGCGTCGGTGCAACGCTGCCTGAGCTGAATGCGCGCACTGATCGGTTTCTGTCAGTGATTCTTGGGGCGGATGAGCCGGTTCCGCCGGACTGATAAAAGGCGCTGGTCAGCGACAGCTTCAAACGACAGAGCGAACAAGGTTATCCACAGTTGAATAACCTTGTTCGCCAGCCCAATTGCGATGCAGGGCGTTAGGCGACTTGTGCAAATGCAATTCCAAATCCAAGAGGTTCTTCAGAATGTCTAAACGACCCATATCGTCAGAATTTCTATACGAATCCAGATACTTAGATGTGCTTGGGAGCAAGATTCACTACATCGACGAAGGCGAAGGGGAGCTAATCCTGTTTCTTCATGGGAACCCCACCTGCAATTATCTGTGGCGAAATATCA
>CALCPB010000733.1 GCA_937897665.1 uncultured Halomicronema sp.
AAGCGGTTGACCGGTAAAGGCTGCGCCGAACCGAGTCACAGAGACTAAAACTAAGGGCCGAGGATATTGCGCATCTCTCACGCCAACCACGGTAACGTTGTTGAGCTGCGAGACTTCAAACGTCATCGTCTCTGGATCCATGGGACGACTGAGCAAGAGCAAAAGCTTGGCACGAATTTCTTGAGCCCGCTGCTCGACCGGTTGCTGATCGCCAATTGCGGCAGGGGTGCGATCGTAGACTGTCGGTGCAGCAATGGTGAATAAGGTGTGGGTGCTTAAGGGCGATTGCACCGTCACGGCTTCTAAATTCCCATAGCGGGTAATGCCCGGCGGCGGCCCCGCTGGTTCTTCTGGCCCCAAGCCATCCGGCAGGAGAAATTGGGCAGAACTGGGGCGTCCCACCCAGAGGGTGGCACTGAGCGCTAGCAAAAAGGCCACACCCCAGGCTATCCACCGATTGCGATAACCAAATGTCGACAGTGAGCAGGCTTTCAATCGCATGGGTTCGTTCGCCAATGAGCAAATAACTTCAATAACCGGCGGCAGTATGGGGCGGTTCTAGCGCTGATTGTGGTCTGGCATCGAACCACATCGCTTAGATCAATCGTTTGGCCAAAACCTCGATAACTTTGGGGCCGTCCACCTCAGTGACTGTCCACTCAAACCCGTTGTAGGCGACGCGATCGCCAATAATCGGAATCTTTTGCAGCCGATGAATGAGAAAGCCCGCCAGGGTTTGATAATCCTCTTCCACTGGTAGGTCAACCTCTAACAACTCATTGATTTCTTCGATGTAGGTTTGTGCCCGCACGCGATAAGACTGGTCATCCAGCATACTAACCAGCACCTCGACATCTTCTTCCGGTTCGCTGCTGTCACCAATGATTTCGCCCGTGATGTCGGCCAGCGTCACGAGCCCCGCCGTCCCCCCGAATTCGTCGACCACCATCACCATTGACTTGCCCGACTTTTGCATAATCTGCAGCAGGTCGCGCAGCTGCGTATACTCCGGCACAAAGCGAGCCGGGCGAATCCAGGCGTCGATATCGCTATCGGCGGTCACTTCATGTCGAGCTAGCGGGCCAATCAAATCTTTGAGCGACAAAATACCCGACACATCGTCTAACGACTCCCCTACAACCGGAAACTGCGAGTGCCCGGTCTCCGCAATCGTATCTAAGGCTTGCTGCAGCGTGGCCGTGCGGGGCAGGGCAGTGATCTGAGTGCGGGGAATCATGACGTCTTCGGCCACGACGTCGCGAAATTCAAACACATTGTTCAGCAGTTCGCGTTCTTCCTCATCCAAACCCTGAGATTCGGTTGAGGTGCTAATAATCAGCTGCAGTTCTTCTGACGTGATGCGGCTATACCAACTCTGACTGCCAGCATATTGAGTGCCAAACAGTCGCAGCAGCCAGCGGGTAGACTGATTGAGTGCCCACACGAAGGGCATAAAGAGTCGAGAAATGGTCAGGCTCGGGGGGCCAAATAACCGCGCTAGCCGTTCTGGATACAGCATCGCTACGGCCTTCGGGGTAAGCTCACCCAACACGATTTGCAAATAAGCAATCAGAAAAAAGGCAAGGGGAATCGCGATGGAATGGGCGATTGCCCCAACGTAGGGCACGGCGATCGCCAACTGATTTAATAGCTGCAGCCAAACTGTAGCAATGGTGGATTCGCCAATCCATCCCAGGGCCAAACTAGACAGCGTGATGCCAATTTGTGTCGTCGACAGTAGCTGATCGAGACTGCGCTGGAAGCTTTGCACCGTGCGAGCTTGAATGTCACCGGCAGCGGCCAGCTGGTTGATGCGCGATCGCCGCACCGACACAATTGAAAACTCAGCAGCCACAAAGAAGGCATTGATTCCAATCAGGGCGAGAACTGACAACACCCTCACCGTGATCGCCACCCCGGTCAAACCTGGGGCAGTCACAAGCAGCGGTACATCCGTCTGAGCAAGCATTATAGATTTGAAAAAGATGAGCTTGAAGCGAAGACGCGAACACTTGAGAAGACGCAGACTGAGCCTAGCTCTGCAACCATGAGTGTTGGCTTGCCGTACCGTTGCATCCAGGCTCTCGCCTGACCAATCGGGGTGATCATCCGCCCATAAACTAGCCTAGCAATCCTGGCTGCGAGCCCTGCCGCATTGCCAAAGCAGGGATGGACAGCCCCGCTGGGAAAACCACCGGCCAAACTACTCGCCACCATCAACTGAGCCGCCTGACATGCGCAACTGGACTTCGCGAATAATTTCTTGTTCATCCTGCAGCATCGAACCATCGCCCGAGGCTGGAGACGCCTGATTCGAAGCGGCACTACTGGCGGGCCGGGCATCGGGCTGACGGACGCCCGTCAGTGCTTGTCGGCCTAGGGCATAGCCCCACGAAGAACTCACCACCCCAGCCCCCACCATCAGCGCTAACAAAATTGTTGTAAAGGCAACCGCAGGACTGATTCCCATCCCAGCAAACACTCCGAATAATTATGTCCACATATCATATTAGGTCTTGCGAATTGCGGCCTATGATTATTAGACTTCGCAACAGCTGCCAGCAAGAGCGGTGATGTTTGGCTGGATGCCCGATACTGCCTCTGCCCAAGCGGCATTGGGCCAGGTAGTGAGGCCGTCGCAGGGTTCGGGGCAACCATTTCAAACGTTCGCGGTTTTCGGCAATGGTGTCAGCTGCTTTTTGCGGGCGGGTGGCAATTCATGATGCGTCTAAAAAACGGTTGATGTCTTTGGCTAGGATGGCTAACTCTTCTCGGGGAGTGTCTCTATCTTCGAAGGCGAGATCCAGGGTGCGATCGTTAGTCACGAGGTTCAAAACCTGACGTTTAGAGGTCACAACGCCTTTCCAGTCACGGGATTCTCGTTCTGCGATTTGGGCAGTTTTGATGTGGCTCAAGGGAATGATTTCATCGCGCTGCACTTGTTCGGCAGCGCTGCGCTCTTCAATATTGAGGCAATTTGTAGCTCGGTCGAACCGATAGCATCGATAGCCGGAGGAAGGGGCGATTGCAGTAACGATGTTGAACCCCACTAGGCCAAGCACTATACCGAGAATCAGCCACCCCCAACTACCTGTGAGCAACATGAGTACCCAGCCGACGGCCAACGTGAGGATGACCCAGCCACCCCCCACCAAGTCTCCTCCGTCAAAGTCTTGCCTTAGAACCAAAAAGGTTTCACTGTGATGGCTGATGTGCAGACGAGACATGGTTAAACTCAGGCGAGTGGCTTAGGCAAGGGTAGGAATTTATGCCACTTGGGCGGTGTCGCCATCGTACCAACAGGTAAGGCCGTCACGAGTTTCAGAGATAACGAGGCCGAACCATTCGAGGCGTTCGAGGTTTTCGGTAATGGCGTCGAGTTTCTTTTGGGTGGTGCGACCATTGAAT
The DNA here is from genome assembly GCA_937897665.1 of uncultured Halomicronema sp. Taxonomy (GTDB): domain Bacteria; phylum Cyanobacteriota; class Cyanobacteriia; order Phormidesmidales; family Phormidesmidaceae; genus Halomicronema. The sequence continues at coordinate 3,409 of CALCPB010000733.1, forward strand.
TGGGCGGCGATTTGTTTAACGATCCAGTCACTGGGGGTGGTGCGCAGCAGGTTGCGAATGACGGCGAGCTGGGCTTTGGGCTGGGCAGGCCACTTTTGCTGCTCGACGGGTCCGACAACGGTTGCTTCCACGGCGGCGTCTACCCCGTCGTGGATTTGTTTGAGGGTGGAGCCAAGGGCGCGATTGTTGTACTCGCGATTTCTTTCGAGGTATAGCACTACCATCAAATAGGATCTCCTTTGTGTCATCTCGAACGAGTAATACCTCAGCAGGGTTTCACGTGCCTCCATCCCTTCGACGCTTTACATCTAGGTGTCTTATGGATTTACCAGTGAGATCGCCCACCAACCGCAATCAAAAAAGGTAAGACAGTTGTCGAGGGCAGATATTCAGCCCAAGAGATTCACATAGGCTTCAGCTCTAACGCTTGCATGTGACACGACAACGTCAAAAGTGAGGGCAATGCTCAGGAGCTAGCCCCACTGACCTTACCCGACGGCGTCCTCTAAAGCCTCGACGTAATTTGTTATTTTATGGTCGTTGATGCGTCGACTCACGACCTGCCACGACCACATTGACCCCAAGCGCTGCAGCTCGGGCACGTGCTCATATCCTTGCCACAATCGAGGCGTTCGCGTCACGATGTCCCAACCGTAGACAAAGCGATAGCTCCGGGGCACTCGTTGGCGAAAAGAATTGACCAGGGCTGGATTACCGACCCGAGGTGCCCCAAACGTGTAAAGCTCGATCGCTTGACCGGTATGTTGAGTGAGGTTGTATTGCAGATCGAGTGCGGCAATCGTCGCGATCGCGCCACCTAAGCTGTGTCCAGTAAGGGTGAGGGCATAGTCGGGATACTGCTTAATAGTTTCTAAGAGAGGCTGGCGCACCGCAAAATAAGCGTCCATGAACCCTTGGTGGAAGCGGACATCCGTTGTGGACTCGTCACCATACGGGTAAATCTGCTTGCGCATTTGAAAATTGTTGATCCAATCAGTACTTTTGTCACTCCCTCTAAAGACGACATACAGCGCTTTAGGGCTCGCCTGCTCAAGCAACGCCGCCTGGGTATCGGTTTTGCCACCATCATCACTTTCAATCAGCGTTGCCTCCACCCCTGGCATACTGTCAAAAATAATCTCAGCAAAACTTTTGTAGACTTCTTGGCTAAGGCGAGCGCAATGGAGGGCCGTTTTTTGATTTAGCATGACAGAACTTTGTACAAAAATAAGGATAAGACCGACGGGTGCACCGGATTAGAGTCAGCGGTCTTGCCACTAGCCTCATCCAGTCAGCTGGCCGAGAGCATTGACGGAGCGTTTTTGCCTGCCCAGACTCCCGACGACGAGCGCATCACATTCTGATATCGTCTCAGGCCAACAGCCCAGCCCACTCTGCTAACAGCCGGGCATTAAAACAAGCTGTCTTGGTTAGAGTTTAAAGCTATACCGAGCCTTAGGATATCGGGAATGTCCTAAACACTACAGTACAGGGCACCCCAATTGCGGATAGCGATCGCATCTTCGAGTTGATCGCACGTATCAACCAAAATGAGCAACAAATTAACCCAGGTCAGCGACTCTATCATCTGGTTAGCCAGACGCACTGATAACGTCATCTGGCTGTGCTGGTTGAGGCTAGTTGATCGCGATGCTGGGACTGCTTCGCCCCTGACCAGCCCTTTCCATGACTGCCTGCCCGAATTGAGAAATAGTCTTCTTAAAGGTGCGGCCTTAGACAACAGGCCTTAGCGAAATCTGATTTACCCAACGGCCAAGCTTGTGACAGCAGTCGCAACATCAAACGCTGCAATCTTTGCCAATAGCGGATTCAGCTAGCAAGCGTTGAGGTTAGCTAAACCATGGTTGAGGGAAACTTAGCGTAAGTATTGGTTGCCTTAATAAAGAAGTAAATTGTGATTTGGCTTGGCAACACTTTTCGTATCAATTGAGGATCGAGTGGCTTTACCTGGTTCAATTAAGGGCCTAGAAGCTCAAGCAATTGCTCAACCATAAACGGATTTCATGACTCATACACCCTCAAATTAGCGGACGGTATTGCAGTAATTAACCCATGCTAGCGCCACCTAATTACCCGCTTAGATAAGATGTTGCACTCAAGCATCAATCTGCTTTAAAGCTCAAAGTTTCTCCCTTTAATCAAGTGCTATCAATCCTCGCCAGCATAAAATCTACCACTCTTCGAGCTCACCCTGTTTCCTATGACCAACAAGTCTACCGTCCTGAAAATTCCAATCAAGCCTGAAATAAAAAACTCGCTTAATCGTCCTCGTGCCAGCGTCTTTTCTGGCTTTAGTCACTGGTCACTAAACAAAAAAATTGTTGCCGGATATGTTTCGGCATTCTTAGTATCATCTACGGGAATTGCGATCGGCTTTTTCGTAGGCAGAAATATTGAACAAACCGCTCATGACATTCAAGCTGAAGCAATTGAGGATGTAGAAAACGTCATTAGTTTGAAGGAAAGCCTGTTAACCCTTCTAGTTCACAAAGATGAAACATTAAAAAACTTTCAAGCAGGCGATCTTGAGGCAGGCCAAAAAGACTTATCTGATTTCAGAGCAGCCCACGACAGATTCAAAAGAAACTGGGAAGATTTCAAAGACTCTGATGAATTCAGTGAATCCGAGGAATCTGACGAAGTCACTGAAGCGGAAGCAGAAATTGCCGCCGATCTTTTAGAAGATTATGAGGTTATTGTCACTAACTACATTCAACAGGCCTATATACTGTTTGAGCAAACCGATCTGCTCGGATATACACCGGAGCAGCTACGCTCACTGCAACCAAAATTATTAGAGTTAAATCAAAACGAGTTCATTACTGATCTAAACGATTTCATCGATAAAGTTACAGAGTTAGCCAACGCCACAGCAGATGAACAAGTAGAGGCTGCAGCGGTTTTTCAGCAAGCCAGCAGAACACAGCTTCAAATTATATTAGCGAGCACGGTCATTTCTGGGGTGATTGGCGTTATATTAATGATTTTCATCAGTCGTGTTCTATTGCGACCTCTGCAAACCATGACGCAGACTGTTCGGCATTCGATTCAACAGGCTGATTTCGATGTTCAGGTGCCAGTGAGTAGTCATGATGAGACCGGTATCTTAGCTCAGACTTTTAATACCCATCTCAAGTTTGTTAATCAGCTCCTAGCTCAGCGTGAAACTACGAATCAGCAGCTGGAATCTACGTTAGAAGAATTACGTCATACCCAGACGCAAATCGTGCAGAGTGAAAAA
>CALCPB010000734.1 GCA_937897665.1 uncultured Halomicronema sp.
AAGAGAATATTAACCATACTGATCATCCCAGATTCTATTCCTTCATTCCTGGTCAGGCTCAATGCCTAAAGCCCGCAGTTGTGCCGCTAGTCGCTCTGCTCGTTCTTGAGCCGTATCAGCTCGTTGCCGGGCTTCGTCTTTTTCCAGCTGTTCAATTTCTGCTCGCTGTTCTGCTCGTTCGGTATCGGTGAGTAGCCACTGACCTGCTGCATCACACCAGCGCAACCAATGTGCGGGAATTCCCTCAAATTCTCCTGACCAGACTCCTAGGCCAATTTCTAGGTCGTCTAACCAAACGAGCGGTGGCTTGGCGTTTAAAGGTTGCTCTTCGTAGCGAGTGCCGACCAGCTTGAAATACCGTAGTTTTTGACTGTAGCGACTGTAGACCAGGTAGTGCGGCACCCGCAGGTAGCGCTCATACACTTCCAATTTGCCAGGAAGCGTAGCGTCAGCAGACAAGTTCGGCTCAGCTGCCGGCGCGGCAGCCACCTGGTCTTGGGGGTTATAAAACCGACCCAAATCTTCCCGCTCGGTGCGCGGTGATAAAAACTCGATCGCGACGGTGGGGGCCTGCCCTTCTTGCCACACCACATAGCTGCGACGCAGGTCACGACCTTCATAAAGGCGCGGTACGTCTAAAGCCAAAAACCAGTCGGGCCGCTTGTGCCACAGCGGATGATGCACGTCGTAGTAAAGATTCAGATCGCTGCCGGTAAACCATCGGTCACGCTGATAGGCCGATAAAGTCAGCGTCCGGCTCAATAACTGGGGCTGCAAATCATGAAATTCGTCGGGCAAGCCAGGTTCCTCAGGAAACTCGCTGGGCAAATCGTACATGGTAGGCAGGGTTTCGCGCGGTGGGCGCGGCGGGTCAGCCTGGGGCATGGCAAGGCCAGTGGTGTCGTGCATGGTGATGGCCCACTTCAATCAACAGCGGCGAGTGTTCTTATTCTAAAGGACGTGACTCGGGGGGCGGCGATCGCAGCCGTGCCTGCAACGCGGATTCAGCCGCCACTGGATGGAGCGCTAGACCTCACGACGATGACCACTAGCGCTGTGTCCGTGAACTCATCTCACCCAACACCCCGCCGGGCTTATTCTTCGCTATCCGCGTCAGTCAACTCATCGGCGAGTGTTCTTATTCTAAAGGACGTGACTTGGGGGGCGGCGATCGCCGCCGTGCCTGCAACGCTGATGCAGCCGCCATGGGATGGAGCGCTAGACCTCACGACGATGACCACTAGCGCTGTGTCCGTGAACTCATCTCACCCAACACCCCGCCGGGCTTATTCTTCGCTATCCGCGTCAGTCAACTCATCGGCGTCAATCGGCTCAGCGGTCACTTCACCCGCTTCGTCAAAGGTGACCAAAAACTGGGCCACGGCCTCGTCAGTTGTGGCTGTCGGCTCGACTGGAATGAAGGTCAGCTCTGGCAGAGGGGTGCTGTCAATATTGATGAGGGCAGCATCATTTTCGTATTTATAGCCTAAGATATCGCCCGATTCTGAGACTGCGACGCGATAAATCAGGTCGTCTTCGAAGGCGACCTCGGCATCTAAGGCATCGGCTAGGCTGTCTTCTAACTCAGCTGCTAACTCGCTTAGAGTATCGGCATCCGTAATCGCTGCTGCCGTGGCCAGGCGATCAAGCGCCACCCCAGCGGCAATGGGGGCAGCGGCAGTGGCGTCATCATCAGGATCGGCACCGTCGCTGCGATCGCCCGCTGCGGTCTCAGAGTCGTCGGGGGAAGAGTCTGCTTCTGCCAAATTAGCGGCTTCTTCCTCCACCAGTTCCGAGAGCGCTGCGCCTTCACTCTCACGGCGCTGCACCTCAAACTCCGGTACTGGCGGCAGAAAGAACAGGGCCGCCGCCGCCGCCAGGGTCGATAGGCCCACTGCTGCAGGCACCGCCCGCTGGGCCATCGGCTCCGCCGGGCGAGCATGGCGGCGATCGAGGGATGACAGCTGCAGGGTGAGGTCAGGGAGGGTGAGCGTATCGGCTAGGAGCTGATCAACCGCCTCGACTAGATCAAACAGCTGCACCGAGTTCAGCTCTAGGGTCTGGCGCGTCGCAGTGCCATCGGCGGCCGTCACGGTGGCCATCAGGTGATGACGATGGTGCTCGCCCGGTTTCAGGGCTACCGGCTGGGCTGCCGAGACCTCCTCTGGCAAGGGGTAGGGAATGCCGCTCAGCAGCGATTGCGCGTAGTCGCTCACGGTTTTGACCAGCGCGTCGAGAAATTCCCGACCGCCACTGAGGACATGGGGCGTACCGGGAAAAATGCATTCTGAGTTGAGCACCACCGTGAGGGGTGCCATCGGGTCAGTGTCGTCGCCCGTATTTAGCCCTTCTAGCTTGAGGTTACAGTTGGGCAGGGTGTATTGGCGTTGAACGGTCATACGACTTCTCCGTCAAACAGGCTGCTCCAGAGGCGCTGCGGGCCTTGGGTGCCGGTACAAAATAGTAGGCGAGTGAGCAGCGAAATCGCCAGCTCGTTGAGTTTTTCGTCGGTGCTGTAGGCAATCACACCGGCTCGCTGCGGGTTCATGCGGGCCCGAAATAGGCTGCGAAATCGTAGCAGATAGTCGGCTAGCCGAAAATGATGATCGAACGCTAGCTGCTTATCGCTGAGTTGCTGATAGCCCAGCAGGAGTTGACGCATCAGCACGGATAGACGCTTGGCTAAAAAACAAATCACGATGGTGAGCGCTTTGGCCTCGGCGATCGACAAGGGATCGCGCTGATTTTGTCGCCGCATGGGGTTGGTGCTACGGATGCGCCAGAGCTTTACACGGCCGGGAATCACTGACTGTAGGCCGAGCTGTTCTGATACTTTGCGCAGGGCCTCTGAGCCCGCCACGTCCAGCGATTCGATCGCCAATATGAGCAATTCCAGATCCATCCGCACCCGGCGCGGGCAATCCTGGGTCGGCAGGTTGGGGACCGGCAGCGTTTCTAAAATTGAGGGCGCCGAGGGCGCTGGAGGACTGTCGAGTAGCATAACCTCAGATCAGTAGGGAAGCAAAATAAACGTACACACAAGAGGCGCGTCAATAGTGGCTTGGCCCAATGGTGCAAACACCATCATAGCTTTGACACACAAGCGCTCAACATACCGCAAAACGAGTCATTGCACCACTGCGGTTCGCCAAAGCACCCTTTGGCATCCGGACAGTAAGGTGGCAGAACCCGCTCCAAGGTACCCACCTCAAACGGCAATCATTCAATTTCTTCCATACTCTTGATGAACCAGTCACCCTCCTGACGCACCAATTCGTAACGCATGTTGAGGTCGCGATCGTAGGAGTTGCGATTGTTGAGCGTCCCCAGTTCATAAAACTGGGCGACTTCTTTGACTTGGGCCTCAACTACCAGAGCCTCGGCAGTAGGGTCATCGGGCTCCACCGACAGCACCTCAACCGAATGCTCGAAGGTGTAGTACCAGCTGTCGCGTTCTCCTCCCAGAGCTTGGTTCCGCCACTCGGTCAGCACCGGCTCGACCAGAGCCGTCTCAAGATTGTCCATCGTGTGTTCTGGCCCCAGGGCCTCGCGTTTGGCCGACAACCAGGCGGTAATGGTTCGTTCAGCAATGTCTTTGATGCCAATTTGCGCCTCGGGTGGCGGCGGGGTGGGAATGTTGACCGGCGGTCTGATCAGGCTAATATCGAGCGCGGGCTGTTGAATTCTCGGGCCGCTGAAGGCTGACCCCACCCAACTAAAGGCGCGCACCGTGACTAGACCCAAGAGGCCCATGGTCACCGCCCCCACCGTCACCACCCCGGCGAGGCGACCCCAGTGGGGCGATCGCGATGACCGCTCACTGGGGTCCAGCGGTTCCGGAGGCACGACCGCCGCTGAGGGGCGGTGGCCATTTTGCGACGAGCCAAACGAGCGGCTCGACCCTGAGGCCTGAAGTTGCCCCTCTGGCGACAGCTGTGAGACCCGCTCGGCCACGCTCAAACCGATTTCTTCGCGAGGCGTGGTATTGGCGTCAGCGACGGATCGTGTCGGCGAGGTGTTCCCGACCGGAGCGTCGGTATAGGCTGGTGTGACCGGGGCTGACAGGGTGGGCATGGCGGGTGGCGGGCCGAAGGCCATCGTCCCCGGCGCTAAGGCATCGGGGGCCGCTGTCGACTGCGGCGGCTCGGCGAGCGCCGGGGCGGGCATCGTCTCTAAAAAAGACTGCACCTGAGGGTCGGCGAAATAGTCTTTCAGCAGGGTTTGCTGCTGGGCCAAATCGCGAAAGTGGTGAAATACTTCTTCTTGGAGCCACCGCTCAGCATAGAGGCACAACCCTGGCAGCAAATCTGGCGAGCCTTGAGAATGTTCGCGAATAAAGGCTAAGGGTTCGTATTCTTGGCTGCGTTCTAGGGCGCGGCCCGCTTCTTCAGCCTGACCGAGTAGCAAGGAACAGACCGCTTGCTCTAGGTAGACATCCTGTCGTGCGCCCACCCGCTCTAACAGCTGCTTGGCGCGTCTGACGAGCGCCGGTTGGTGAAAGGCAAAGCCGCGGGCGAGCAGGGCATACACCGCTAGATAGGTGGCGACAGCAGAGGGACGACGGGCTTCGGCCTCAAAAATTTCCTGCTGCTCGCCGGCGGTCAAATAGCCGCGCAGCTGCTGAATAAACCGCAAAAAATCATCGGTCGAGAGACCTGATAAATCGTCGCCGATGCCATCAATGCCGCCCCGATCTTGCAGCATTGTTTTCAAGAGTTTGACGCCCTGGCGGCGGGGCGCAGTTTGATCGATCGGTCGAGCCACCAGTTCTAACACTCGATAGGGGCGCAGCTTGTACAGATCAGACTGCAGCTCACTACGAATTACCGGAAAGCTATCTTCTTGCACCAGCAGCGTTTGGCCCGTTTCTAACGACTCTGCGGCATTTTCGTATTGGTTTTGCTGCCACTGCTCGCGACCCAGCTCTAAGCAGGCTAGGGCTAAAGTCAGCACGATATCGGCTCGGACCGCCTGCGGCTCACCGTAGCGGCCATCGTCTAAATTGGCGTCCCCATGGGTGACAAAAGGCCGCCCCAAGCGAATCGCGAGTTCGTATTCGCCCAGCTCAAGCAGAATCAAGAGCGCTCCAACAAACTGGGCATCTGCAATGTCGACGGTGGGGGTGTAGGGTTCTGGCGATCGCACCGGGGTGGGGTCGGCGGCCAGCGATCGCAGGGCCGCTTCCCCGACCTGGGGGTTTAACTCGGTCGCGGTCCCGGCTGCCGGGCTGGTTTTGGGCGGGGTGAGCGCTTCCGCCGTGTAGGCGCGGCCCAAAAATTGCGCATCATATGCTTGCCGCTGCTCAGCATCGGCAAGCAGGGTGTAGGCCTCATCAATCAGGGCTTTGCGCGACTCGATCGCAATCTCAGAATATTCCCGTCGCGGTAGCTGCAGAGTGCGATCGCGGTGGGCCTGCTTCAGTTGCTCGGTCGTTGCCTGAATTGGCAACCCCAGTATTCGGTAATGATCCAGTGGAATCCGCACTGCTGTCTTGTCCCCAAGTGCCCATCTTGCTATCAGTTGTTCGGGCCATGCCCGCGGCCATCACGGTGGGGGGTGTCCCCTGCCAACCCGTTTGCTTCAGAAACCTGTTCGTAAATCGTTCCTCATGATAGGTCGGTTGTCGAGTTCTTGACCGCCCAATTTAAGTTCCTTTATGGCCAACTACCGCTGCTGATGTCTAAAGTCAGATACCGGTATAAGATTGTTGAGATTTCCGCCTGCCCCCCAGGGGTCGCCCCCTGACCTACACCGCGACAGGGGGGCAAGGTTCTGTCCTCAAGATAATTCTAAGGTTGAGAAACCTTATCAAAAGGACAATATTGTTTATTGTGTAAAGTTGGAACTGCCGTCAAGGATACGTCAAACCCATGGCTCAGGAACGGACCCTACCCGTATTTAATGCAACCGATGCCCTCGTGACCGCCGAAGAAGGGCTCACCATTTATGAGGACATGGTACTCGGCCGCTACTTCGAAGATAAGTGCGCGGAGATGTATTATCGGGGCCGCATGTTTGGCTTTGTGCATCTGTATAACGGTCAAGAGGCGGTCTCTTCTGGGGTGATCAAGTGTTTGCGCACCGATGACTACGTCTGCAGCACCTACCGCGATCACGTCCATGCCCTGAGTGTGGGGGTGCCTGCGCGCAACGTCATGGCGGAGCTGTTTGGCAAAGAAACGGGCTGCAGCAAGGGGCGGGGCGGCGCAATGCACCTGTTTTCGGCGGAGCATAATTTGCTCGGCGGCTTTGCCTTTATTGGCGAAGGCATTCCGGTGGCCTTGGGGGCAGCCTTTCAATCGCACTATCGCCGCAATGCCTTGGGTGATGCGGCTGCCGATCAGGTGACGGCTTGCTTCTTTGGTGATGGCACGACGAACAACGGTCAGTTTTTTGAATGCCTCAACATGGCCGCGCTGTGGAAGCTGCCGATTATCTTCGTGGTGGAAAATAACAAGTGGGCGATCGGCATGGCCCACGATCGCGCCAGTTCGCAAACGGAAATTTATAAAAAAGCCAGCGTTTTTGGCATGACCGGCGTTGAAGTTGACGGCATGGATGTCCTCGCCGTCCGGGGCGCGGCTCTCGAAGCGGTGCGTCGCGCCCGCGCGGGCGAAGGCCCGACGCTGATCGAATGTCTTACCTACCGGTTTCGCGGTCACTCGCTGGCCGACCCCGATGAGCTGCGGTCTAAAGAAGAAAAAGAAGAGTGGCTGGCTCGCGACCCGTTGAAGCGTTTTGAAACATACTTGCTCAAGCAAAATCTGGTCAAAGACAGCGACCTGAAGGCCATTCGTGATCGCATTCAAACCTTGGTGGATGAGGCTGTTACCTTTGCCGAACAGAGCCCTGAGCCTGACCCCAGTGAACTCTATCGCTACATTTTTGCCGAGCGTTAGGCCAGACTGGTCAGCGTCATCGCCCCAGATCGCCCGCGACCAGATGGAAATTTTTTGCTTTGCATTGTCAGAGCGGCCCGCACACCCTTTTGTTTTTTCAACTTTCTAGAAGCAGACCTATGGCAGACACTCTTTTGTTCAACGCTCTCCGCGAAGCCGTCGATGAGGAAATGGGCCGCGACGATACCGTTTTTGTCTTAGGCGAAGACGTCGGTGTCTACGGTGGTTCCTATAAGGTCACCAAAGGACTCTACGAAAAATACGGCGAGTTTCGCGTGTTGGATACGCCCATTGCGGAAAATAGCTTTACCGGCATGGCCGTAGGCGCGGCCATGACTGGGCTACGACCCATCATTGAAGGCATGAACATGGGCTTTTTGCTATTGGCCTTTAACCAAATTGCTAACAATGCCGGGATGCTGCGCTATACCTCGGGTGGCAACTACAAAATTCCGATGGTGATTCGCGGCCCGGGTGGCGTCGGACGGCAGCTAGGGGCCGAACATTCCCAGCGACTAGAGGCCTATTTTCAGGCGGTACCGGGGCTCAAAATTGTGGCTTGTTCCACGCCTTACAACGCTAAAGGT
>CALCPB010000735.1 GCA_937897665.1 uncultured Halomicronema sp.
GGCCCACTGCATCATTTGGCGACCAATGCCCTGACCCTGCCACTGCGGATCAACGGCCACGGCTTCGACAATGGCCGTCGGCGTGCCCCGATGCAACAGGTTATCCATTACGAGCAGTATCAAGGTGCCGACAATTTGCTCTGACAACTCGGCCACTACCAGCCGATAGCTGGGATACTGCTGAATTTTCTCAAACAGTTGGGTGGCGGCTGCTAGCGATAGCGCCTGCCCCTGATCAAGATCAGGCTGCTGATACAGCCGCAGCACGGCGGGCAGGTCGGCCACGTCGGCCACCCGCATCTGCAGGGTCGGGGACGACGCTGGGGTCATGCGCTCATCTCCTCCTCGACCTCTAGCGTTTGCAGACGCGTGGTGCGCGGCAACCCCAACACCTGATCGCCGCTCAACCACCAGCTATCGACCCCAAGGGGGTAGCGGCTCGTCATCGCTTGCCACTGCGCCCAAAAGTCGTCGGGTACCGGCAGGGCGATCGCCCGCTCTGCCAAAATGCCTGGCCCCTGCAGGGTGGTTGAGCGACCGCCCTGCAACGTCGGTAGCTGCACCAGCAAGGACGTTGACGCCTCTGGATATTCGGGACTGCCCCAGCCAAACGCAGTCAGAGGCGGGGCGGTGGCCATCTGCCCAATCAGGGCAAAGTCGGCGGCTTGAGGGGCCTCAGTGAATTGACAGCCGGTGTGAAACAGCAGCCAGTCCGACACCGCCTGCGGTAGGCCGGGCTGCAGCCACACGGTCGTTTCTAGATCGAGCAGGGTCAGCGCGGCGGCGGCACAGCTGGGAGTCAGTCCGGCTGGGGGCGCAACTGCCACCGTGGTTTGGCACAGACCCGGCTGCGCCAGGGCATCGAGCAAGGCGCGAAAGGTCTGTTGGCTATCGTGAACGGGATCGGTGAAGCCGGGTAGTTGGGTCAACATCGACTAACTCTCGCCTCGCTTGAGGGTAAAAAAGTTGACTCGCGTCGCTTCGGTTTGGGCCGCCGCGGCCGCTTGCTGGGTCTGGGCTGCCGCTTGCAGCGGTGCCAGCACCTGAGCGTGAACGCCTGCAGCCCAGTTGTCATGTTGCAGCAGGGCATCACATAGAGCCGCCAGCTCAGCATGGCGATGGGAGCGCCCCGCCACATAGCCAAAACCCGCGATCGCGGGGGGATCAGACTGAACGATTTGCACGACGCACCGGGTCAAGGTCATCTCCCCCAGGTTAAACGGGTCACCCGTCCCCTCGGACCGGCCTCGCACCATGGTCAGCCCTGTTTCCGGTGGTCGGAGCAACTGATAGTTCGGGAGCGGCCCGAGCGTCTGGAGACATTCTTCCAAAAGGGCTAAAGGCGCTTTTGCCAAAGTCGCCATCCAAGCCGCTCGGGCCGGAGAAGCAGCAGAATTCACCATAAAATGAGCACAGTAATTAGTCTAGACGTCTAGATGAATTTACCGGTTTCCTTTCATTCTAAAGCAGCCAAACACCGGATGGATGTCACCCAAACAACAGGTCGATGGTGGATAAATTAACTTTTTTCAGGGGGATTCCGGTGTGAGGGCTCCAGCTTGAGAGGTTAGAGTCTGTAGGTAGACGTCTATTCTCTCCGTAGGTTGACTGTAGGCTCGAGCCTACTCGTCAGTCTGCCATCGCCGCTGATGAGTCAAGAAGCCTTGCCGCTCTATCTGCAGATTGCCGATGAGCTGCGTCAAAATATTCAAGATTCCCTCTTTCGGGTGGGCGATCGCCTCCCCACTGAAGCCGAACTGAGTGAACGCTTTGGGGTCAACCGTCACACCCTGCGGCGCGCCATGGAGGTGCTGCGCCAGGAGGGCATTGTGGATGTTGAACGTGGGCGTGGCACCTTTGTGGTGTCGGCCCCCATCACCGTGCCGATTGGCCGCCGCGTACGGTTTAACGAATCGCTGAAAGCACAATCTTTGCAGCCCCAATCGCAAGTCTTGCAGGTGACTGAAATCACCGCTGACCATCAGCTTGCCAAGCAGTTGGAGCTGTCGGTTGGCGATCCAGTCGTGCTGTACGAACGCTTGACGCTCACGGATGAAGTGCCCCTCAACATTGCCAGCAGCTACTTTCCGAGCGCTCATTTTCCGGGATTGGCGGCCCATTGCCAGACCTATCGCTCAATTTCACTGATGCTGCAGACTGAATACGGCTGCGATCACATTCGCCAGTCAACTCGGCTCTCAGCGCGGTTGGCCCGAGTGCCCGATGCGCGACTGTTGCGCATGCCCGCCACGAAGCCGATTTTGCTGTCAGAGTCGATCAATATCAATCAAAAAGGCATCGTTATCGAATACGGCGTCACCCGATTTCGAGGCGATCGCATGGAACTTGTGATCGAAAATGAGGGGTGAGCCACCGCCGCAAGCGCTCATGACCTGATGCACAGCCTTTTCCTTAAACCAACTTTCACAGGAAGTTAATGTGCTGTGCATCTGCTCTTAAGTCCTGCCCCCAACAATGTGAACTGTTCAATTGCATTCCTTGATGTATAGACGTCTAGCTTGCTGAGCTGGCGTTTGGAAAGGCCTGTGGCAGGGCGTTTTGGCGGTTTAGAACTCAGTTAAGCTGAGGCAGGTGATTTGAACAGTCATGGAGATTTTAATGGATGTTTCCCCCCGTCAGCCCGCTGTTTTAGTTGAGCGTTTATCTAAATCGTTCCGGGGAGTGGCGGCCCTGCAAGGGGTGGCCCTGCAAGTCGGCGCGGGTGAGCGGGTGGCCCTCGTGGGGGCCTCTGGCTCCGGTAAATCAACTTTGCTGCGCAATATCAACGGTCTGCAAATGGCCGATCAGGGGAGCGTCGAGATTTTTGGCAGCCCACTGCAAGTGGATGGCAGGCTGCATTCTAAGGCCCGACAACTGCGCAGCCGCGTGGGCTTCATCTTTCAGCAATTCAATCTGGTCAATCGGCTCACGGGTTTAGAGAACGTGCTGGTCGGCAACCTGTCTAAGGTTTCTCTGGGGCGATCGCTCTTCCACCACTTTTCTCCAGCCGAGAAGCTGCAGGCCCTGGCGGCGTTAGAGCGGGTGGGCATTTTAGAGCAGGCCTATAAACGCGCGGCGGCGCTCTCGGGCGGGCAGCAGCAGCGAGTTGCGATCGCCCGCTGTTTGATGCAGGGAGCACAAATCATCCTGGCTGACGAGCCGATTGCCTCCTTAGACCCTGAGTCAGCCCGCAAGGTGATGGAGTTGCTGGTGCGTCTCAACGAAGACGCTGGCATCACGGTAGTGACGTCGCTGCACCAGGTGCAGATGGTGCGTCAGTACTTTGATCGGGCGGTGGCGCTGCGAGACGGTGAGGTCCGGTTTGACGGCCCTACCGTTGACCTGAATGATCATCGGCTGAATGAGATCTATGGCGCGGCTGCCGAAGAGTTGGTGCTGAGCGGTCACGCTGAGATGTTTACAGCCTCTTCTCGCTGATTGGCCGCGTCGGTGGCCGCCAGACCAGCCCAAATGTTTGAGTTTCCGAATGTCTAGTGCTTCTGTTAACGGTTCGTATTTGTTGACATTTAGTCTGAGGATTTACGATGACAACTTCTGTTTTAACGCGTTGGTCGGCTCGCTTGACCTTAGCTTTTGTCGGGACGGCGATCATTGCTAGCTGCAGCACCACCCCCACCGAGGAGGCGGCTGATACGACTGCTGATGAGACGACAGAGGCCACCGCAGAAGGTGGAGTCTGTGCGCCGGAACTAGCCGAAATCGACTAAGGCATCATTTCCACAGAATCTCAGGAAAACCTGGAAGAGCTGTGGGAGCCCTTTTTGGCCAAGATGTCGGAAGACATGGGTCGCCCAGTCAACGGCTTTTACGCAACC
>CALCPB010000736.1 GCA_937897665.1 uncultured Halomicronema sp.
AGGCTGTCATCATTTAGCGGCTGAGTCCTTATGCTGAAAGCGGTTCAGCCTCTAGCTAGGTTTACGGAGCGGGCGCGATAATGCCCATACCGTAAGGCTTTCGAGTTTAATTGATGACGCGCCCTAGGGCCGTTCGGCCAACCATGGGCCGCTCATCGCCCATGGTGACCCATACTTTTCTCTGAATCCCTAAGGGGACGCGCTCTATCGTGTCCCCTTTTTGTTGGTCATCTTGTGCTGAACTAAAGAAAATCTTCCAGTCTGGGAGCCATGTTGGAGCGGAGAGCGTGACGTCAATCGATTATCTTAGGAGGGTTCTACATGACCAGAGTTGTGTAGACTAGGGGGCCGTTTCAATGATTTCAGCGATCGCCGTTTGAGGAGATAAATATCATGGCCGATACAGCTACATACGTCACGCTGACCGATGAAAATTTTGCCGGTGAAGTCCTCCAAAGTGACGTACCAGTCGTCGTCGATTTTTGGGCGGCTTGGTGCGGCCCTTGCAAACTGATGAATCCGATTATTGATGGATTGGCAGCGGATTTTGCCGGCAAGGCCAAATTAGCCAAGATTAATATTGATGATCATGAGGAACTCGCCAGTCAGTATCACATCATGGGTGTGCCAACCCTGCTCTTCTTTAAAGATGGCAACCTGGTCGAGCGTACTGAAGGCGTTCTGGCCCAAGGCGCGATCGCGGACAAAATCAATACCTTGCTTTAGAGCAAGTCATCCCAACAGTGGCCCAACGCTTGGACGTCAAGCATGACAGCACCCGCCCCTCACCATCACTAGGGTATGAACATGGGGCGCTGCCAGCCAACCGCATCAAACCAGTGCCCGATCCCCACAGCCATCAACCGCCGATGAGCCAGTGCTGACATCGCTACCTGGTTGTACCGTTCTAGACTACTGTCGGCCTGTAGGGAACAAAGGAGCCAGCGTGTCATGTCGGCAAGCATGACTGACCGCGATATCTTTCCCCTGTCGAATGGCCAACAACTCGTCATGCTGTTAAAAGCACCAGGGTCGTCTGATACCGGCTCTCTTCAACCAGACTATCGCTCTGGCTCTCCAGCCCTGGGGCTGCTTGATGTTGCCGAGATGACCTTGGGCATCCGACCACTGAGCATTGTGACCGCAGTCGCCAGTGCGGCCAGGCCAGGGCTGCGGCCAATTTGCTCAGGCGCTCAGCAATAAAGTACTCCGAAGGGGGGCTTAATCAAGTAGCCAGCGGATAGTTCACCATCTAGTGGGTTCATTGACTCAGGGCGAGTAGGGCACATGGCAGTAGGGCGAGGAGACGATTTGGGCCGGGTGACTGAGACCGATGGTCCGGTGTATCGACCAGAAGTGAGGCACTGGCGGCGCTGGGGGCGATCGCTGAATCGGCTCATGGTGATCGTGATGGTGTGGCTAGCTATCGTGCTGCCTAGCACGGCGCAATTTCCGTCGTTAGACACAGCCCCGATCGTGTTAGATGGTCGCCCACTGTTTGAAATTGCCTCAACGAATCAAATCGAAGCCGGTGAACGCGCTGAGGCCATCAGCGCCGCCTTAGAAGAACAGGTCACCTCCAACGATGAACTGACGGTAACGCTCGAAATTCGCAACAAAGCGTCCGTGATTGTGGTGAACGATCGCTACCTGATGACGGTCACCCAAGAAGATGCCCGCCTGAATAGCGCTCCTTCACCACGGTCACAGGCCCAACAGAGGACTGAGGTACTCAACCGCGAGTTGGCCACGGCGCAAGAAGAGCGCAGCCACTCAGTTCTCCGGGAGCGCGTCATCATCGGCCTCGGGATTTTGCTGTTGGTGCTGGTGATCGATCGGGTCACCGGGTCCCTCTGGCGGCGATCGCTACGACCAATGCTGACCACAGTCGCGACGCCCCATGACGATGGCTATACGCCGCCAGCGGGGCGCAATCTGCTGCTATCACTCTTACTGAGTGTGATTCGCTTTGCCCTCTGGTTTGGCACCATTACTTACATCACAACGCTGTTTCCGTTTACGCGCCGCTGGAGCTATTTTTTGCGGCGACAGGCTCTAGTCGGTTTTATCGAGCCCAATTTACGCCTGGGGCAAAATGAGTTTTCCATCGCTAGCCTGTTGATCTTGCTAGGGCTGTTGCTGGCGCTCGTCGTCGTCTCTGGGATTGTCACTAACTTTTTGCGATCGCGGGTGCTGCGGCTCACAGGCATCGATCGCGGCTCGCGTGAAGCGCTCTCGGTGTTGATCAAGTACACCCTGATTTTTGTTGGGGCCGTTGTGCTGCTACAAATTTGGGGCCTTGACCTGAGTTCGCTAGCGTTGATTGCCAGCGCCCTCGGCGTGGGGATTGGCTTAGGCTTGCAAAACATTGCGAAGGACTTTGGCAGTGGCCTAATTTTGATCTTTGAGCGTCCGATTTTAGTGGGGGATTTTGTCTCGTTTGGCGAATTTCAGGGCACGGTTGAACGGATCGGGGGCAGAAGCACGGAAATCAAGACCCTCGACCAAATTTCGATTATTGTGCCGAACTCGCGCTTTTTAGAGCAAGAGGTAATCAACTGGAGCCACCGCAATCCCGTCTCGCGGATTCGCCTACCGGTTGGTGTGGCTTATCACTCTGATCCCAAAGTGGTGAAAGAGATTTTGATTGAGGTGTCTTATCACAATGCGCAGGTGCTCTCAAAACCGCCGCCGCTGGTTTTCTTTAAAGGGTTTGGCGACAGCGCCCTAGAGTTTGAACTGCTGGTGTGGATCGCTGATCCACCGAAGCAATTGCTGATTATGAGCGATCTCTATTTTGCGATCGAGGCGGCGCTGCGGCAGCACGATATTGAGATTCCCTTTCCACAACGAGATTTGCACATTCGCAGCGGTCAACTGCCGGTCGATCTCCGCGCTGATGCTCAAGCAGAGTCATCTTAGAAGCGCCAGTTCGAGTTGAGCCCAACCCCGTTTCTTCCCAGAGGAGATAGTCGCCGCAACAAACTGGCAAGCGTGCCTGATGCCCTGATCCCGAACTCAGATTAGAAACATTGTCCAGCAACGCTTTCTATCAATCGCCGGTCTGGCAAAAACTAGACGGCGGAGCCATTTTGCTGAGGACACCGGCGAGCGCTCTAATCCCTAGCGCTTCAGCAAAGTGGCCAGCGCGATATGCTGGCGGAATTGCCTTAAATCGCCAAGTTAATATCGATGGGCAGAGTAATATTAAAGGCCGTTTGAGAAGATTTGCTGGTGACTGCGATTTGCCCGCCAATGTGCCACAGTAGCTTTTGCACCAAAGCTAAGCCCAGTCCCGTCCCCCCCTGTTTCCAAGGATCAGAACTGGGCACTCGATAAAACTTGTCGAAAATGCGCGGCAGCTCTGCCTCTGGAATTTCGACCCCAGAGTTGGCGATAGTCACTAGCAATTGGTCGTTGGATTGAGCGATCGCTGATACTGAATTTGTTTCGCCGGGGGGGGTGTATTTGCAGGCGTTGTTCAGCAGCTCAGCAAAAACCCGCTCCAAACTGGCCTGGTCACTGATGATGTGGGGTAACTCGTCAGACAGCACGATGGAAAGTGCCTGCTCACGGCTTTGGGCGCGTTCATAAAAGCCATTAGCGATGCCGGTGAGCCAGCTTTGCAGATTGATGCGCTGCGGGGTGATGGGGTGGTTACCACCATCCAGCCGCTGCAAATCTAAGAGATCGTTGATGAGACTGATTTCCCGCTCACACTCTTCCTTCAAAACCACATAGTAGCGAGCCACCCGATTTTGACTAGTTTTCGGTTTTTGCAGCTCTTCGTTCAGGCCCAGCTCTTGATTGAGGGTGACCCCCAATAGTTGCAGCGC
>CALCPB010000737.1 GCA_937897665.1 uncultured Halomicronema sp.
TTAGCCATATTGGTGCTTTGAGACTAGACGACAACTCTAGCCTCGCCGCTCCGTCGCCTTGCCCAGATGGCCTCAGGAATTCGAGCCTAGCGCCGGGCGATCGCCCGCCCGCCTCAAGGAGATGGGGGGAGGTCATCGGCGATCGCGAGACCCGGCAACGTTTGCAGAGTGGAAATCGCCTCGTCGCACCATTTGAGCCAGCCTTGCTCAAATTGAATGCCGTTGCGCAGGGTGAGGTATTGATAGATGGCGGTTGACGATAACGTCTCCACATCGGGAAAGAAGCGCTCTTCAATCGCCTGATATTCCACCAGTCGAGTTTGGTGCAGTTTGCGGTGGTGGCGCAGTTCTTTCAAGATGACGTCTGGGTTGACCAGGTAGCCGCCAAACAGTTTGACCAGCAGATCATCTTTGAGAGGGCTGAGGCTGCTGGGCACAGCCATCCAATCGGTGAGAAAGGCTTTGCCGCGCTCAGTGATAAAGTAATTTTTTTTATTGGGGCGACCCGCTTGCTCGATGGTTTCAACGGTGATGTGATGCGCCTGTTCGAGCTTGGCCAACTCGCGATAAATCTGCTGGTGGCTGGCATCCCAAAAGAAGCCGACTGAGCCGTCAAACCGTTTGGCCAAGTCGTAGCCGCTGCTGGGAGACTCTAACAGGGCAACAAGAATGGCGTGGGATAGGGCCACGACAGGCACTCCAGGGCATCAGCACATTTGAGCATACTATGCGGTTGGCACGCTGGCGGGAGTGCGATCGCCCATCAAATAGGTGATCATCATGCCTTTGCCCTTGACGGCAATTTCACCCCGACAGTCAAAGCCGTAGTAATTTTTCAGGATCTCGTAGGTGCTTTGGGTGACCTGAATCTCGCCCGCAATACCGGTTGATTCCATGCGGCTGGCAATATTGACGGTGTCACCCCAAAGGTCATAAATAAATTTTTTCTGGCCGATCACGCCCGCGATGACAGGGCCGGTATTGATGCCAATGCGCATGGTGAAAGATCGCTGATACTTTTGACTAAAGTTGGCGATTGCCTGCTGCATATCGAGGGCCATGTTGGCGATCGCCTCGGCGTGGTCGTGACGATGTTCCGGCAGACCGCCCACCACCATGTAGGCATCCCCAATCGTTTTAATCTTCTCCAGGCCATGCACTTCGGCGAGACCGTCAAAGGTGGAGAAAATTTCGTTCAGCATCACCACCAGTGCCTGGGGCGATAGCTCAGAAGACAGTTGGGTAAAGTCCACAATGTCGGCAAACAAAACCGTGGCTTCAGCAAAATGATCGGCGATCGTGCCCTCTTGGCGTTTGAGGCGCGTGGCGATCGGCAGCGGCAAAATGTTGAGCAGCAGTTGTTCGGATTTTTCTTTCTCGCTCTCTAGCTCTTGCCGTGCTTTTTCGCGCTCGGCCATCGTGGCGGCGAGAGCCAACGCCGTAATCACCAGCACGCAGATGTAGGACTGCAACGCCAAAATTGCCTGCTCAGGCTCGGGCGAAAACAAAAAGAACGGGCCGGCGCTGCGAATAAATCCCCAACCGGCAAAGCCCGTCGTTAAGATGATGGCCGCTGCCGCCCCCGGCGCACCGAGCCGGAGGGCACCCCAAGCAATAAAAGGAAAGGGCAGATATTCCAATGGAAAGGGGGCAATTTCAGCGCGTAGAGACGAGGCGAACACAAACCAGCTCAGCCCCGATAGACCAACGAGCCACACGATGCCCAGAAACTTGCGATCGAGCGTTCGAAACTGTTTGGGCCACTCGGACAACGTCAGGAGCGCCGGAAAGAGAATCAGCACGCCGCTGAAATTGCCAATCCACCAGTCAAACCACATGGTGGTGAGCACTTTAGTATTGGCCGCATCTTGCAGGCAGCAGATCAGCACGCCGAGGCTAGCGCTCAAGGCCGCTGGCACCATGCCACCAAACACCACTAAAAGACCGACATCGCGTAGATGATTGAGCCGAGGCGAAAAATTGCTGCGCAGCAGCAGCCAAGACCCCAACAGCGCCTGCAGAGTATTGTTGGCGGCAGATAAGCCATTCATCAGCCAGTTTTGCTGATCTGACATCAAGCTATTAAGCAAAGAGCCAAGTGCGACGGCGGGCCAAAACTTAAGCCCCATCAACAGCAAAATGATTTGGCTATAGGCGGCCGGCGGCCAAACGGGATAAACCCGGAGATCATCAGGGAGAGGAAATTTAAAGATGAGGATGATTAGCAGGCGATACCCCAAGGCGAGTAAGGCGATCGCACAAAGATATTTGACCCCATTAAGCCGTCGTGACCAATTGAAAAAAATGGGCCGACGCCGAGGCCGCAAACTGTCCAGCCACGATTTTTGGAGGGACATGTAGAATTCACCTAATCCTTCAAACTTGATTTGGAGCCACCATCATCGCCCAGTCAAATCAGCACCCTAACAGCACTTTAATTCAATCCTGGTACTCTAACTGCTGTCTGCCCGGCCGCATCTCAGGTAAATCGATTGAGGCCGATTGAGCACGGCAGCTTTTGGGCTGTGAGGTGACCGCTTCTAAGGATTCCGAGCATCTGGGTGGTGACCCTAATCTCTACCGCTCAACCAAGTGCAAATCCCGAAAAACTGTTCGCTGAGATTGCCAGGTTTTCACCCAGCAGCAGGGTATGTGCGGCGGCGGCCCTGCCAGCGGCAAGAGCCTGCTCTAGCAGCATTTCTCAAACTGGGCTGAGCCAATGGGTGCACAGATGGCGTGCTTGAGGTGCACCAGACAGGTTACTGCAGGCGGTGAGGGTTTA
>CALCPB010000738.1 GCA_937897665.1 uncultured Halomicronema sp.
CCCTTAGGGCGATGTCGACCGGTGAGGAATGGTCGTAACCGACCCAGGTATCGGTGCGAGTACTTTCGGTGACAAGGGCGGCACAGGCGGCGGCGAGCTGCGGTGGGGTGAGCCGATCAAACTTGCCCGAGGCGAGGGCCTGACCCAGCCAGATCTCGTTGTCACCGCGAATGGCGGCAGCGGTTTCGCCTAGTGGGGTGGGTTTGCCGTCCGCGACACAGCCAAAATGTTCGAGCACGGCCATGATGCTGACGAACTCTTGCCAGTAGCGATCGCTAGAGTTCGCCAGCGCCAGTTGGCGTTCCCGCAGCTCTTCCTCTAAGCGCTGAATGCGGCGGAACTGCTTCAGCATTTTCTTCGGGTTGCCGTAATCGCGAGCGGGATGATTATCGATCAGCGCTTCGACAGAGCGGGTGCGTTCGAGCTGATCTTTAACTTCGGGGGCGATTTCTTCCAGCGGTGGCGGTTGCGGAATTTGGATCGCTGTCGCTGCCGTCAGATCGGTGCCTTTGCGGTGCTGGCCGGGTTTGTGGGGCATGTCGGCAGGCGGCACCAGGTGATCAACATCCGCAATGCGGGTGTATTCGGCATGGAGCCCGACCACATCACTGGTAGAAACTTCATACCAGCGGTCGTCGCGGGTCAAACAAATCTGATAGGAAAACTGGCCCGAGCCCGTTACTTTGCTCTCCAACACTGCGGGCAAAGGGGCGGCCACCGGCACATGCTTGCCTTTGAGTGAGAGGGTTGTGCCCGCGATCGCAAAGGCCAGGGCTGGTCCCATGTCACCCTGCAATACCTCCGCTGCCTGCTGCTGCAGGGTTTTGAGCAGACGCTTTTCTTCGCGTAGGCGCTCCCGCAGCTTTTCGTAATCGGCGAATACTGCTTCGTCAAAGGCTTCGACCTGGGCACGCACGTGCTCAATCTCCCCCTCCAAACTGGCGATCGCCTGCTGTTGAGGGGCTAGGCGCAGGTTGGCCAAATACTGGCCGAAGCTGCGTTCAATCAGCGTCCGGGCTTCTTCCAGCGTGTGGCGCTGCAGCAGGTTGAGCACCATGCCATAGCTGGGCGTGAACTGGCTCACTAAGGGATCGGGGCCAACCGTGGCGAGATGGGCCGCTTCCTTGGCGCCTTCAAAGGGTGACTCCACGGTGACGACGTGGCCCAGTTCATCCATGCCGCGTCGCCCAGCCCGACCTGACATTTGCAAAAACTCTGAAGCCATCAGTAGCCGGTGACCGCTATCCGTCCGCTTCGACAGACTGGAAATCACGGTGGTGCGGGCGGGCATATTGATGCCCGCCGCTAGGGTTTCCGTCGCAAATACAACCTTGATTAGCCCCAGCTGAAACAGTTCTTCCACCAGCCCTTTCCAGGCGGGCAAAATCCCAGCGTGGTGCGCCGCAATGCCACGATAGAGCGGTTCGACCTGTCCGGCCCGACCGGCATCGGGGTTCCAGCCCAAAAACTCGTCGATTTTTTCCTTGAGTAGTGCGGCCTCTTCTTCATTCACCAACGAGACGTTGCCCATGCTCGTGACCGCGCGATCGCAGCCCCGACGGCTAAAGATAAAGTAAATCGCAGGCAACATCTGTCGATCTTGCAGCTGCCCCACTACGTAGGGAATCGACAACCCCTCGCGGTTGCCGCGCCGAGCAGACTCCTTGGGTCGCCGCTGTTTCAGGCGGGGATTAATTTTGCTCTGCTGCTCATCTAACAAGGGAAACAGGCCCTTGCTGTGGCAATAGTGAAAGTTGAGCGGTACCGGGCGGAAGTCAGAATAAATCAGCTCCGTCGGGCCGTGCACCTGACACAGCCAGTCGGTTAGCTGATCGCCATTTTCTACCGTGGCGGAGAGGCCCAAGATTTGAATCTCGGGCGGACAATACACAATCGACTCTTCCCAAACGGTGCCCCGCTGGCGATCGTTCATGTAGTGACATTCGTCGAGCACTACGGCTTCGACATCGACCAGCGAGGTGCCCACTTCGCCGATGCGCGTGCCGTAGAGCATGTTGCGAAAGACCTCGGTGGTCATCACCACCACGGCAGCATCGCGGTTGATGGCAATGTCGCCCGTCAGCAATCCCACATTGTCAAACCCAAACTGCTCGCGAAAGTCACGCAGCTTTTGGTTTGAGAGAGCCTTAAGGGGCGTGGTGTAAAAAACTCGCCTGCCAGTGCTCAATGCTCGATGAATCGCGTATTCCCCAATCAACGTCTTGCCAGAGCCCGTGGGGGCACAGACGACTACCGATTTGTTCTCGTTCAGCGCTTGAACAGCCTCTTTTTGGAAGGAATCAAGAGGAAAGGGGAAGAGCGTTTCCAGATTGAGCACTGGATTATTCACACAACTAAATAACTGCGTTCCATTTTAGTCGGTCTTACGGAGAACGCCGGTCTGCTTGTAAAGATAGGCGTTTTGTCAAGATTCGCATCACTTGGTGGTCGTGGGGCGTGGGCAGGGGTGGCGACCAGGCTAAAACCTCGGCAAACCCTAATCGATGCTGGGTGGCGACAAAGTTATCGACGGCGATCGCGGTGCCCACCACAATGACGCGAATGCTGTCGTCATTGGGCGCAGCAGGGACAGAAAAAGCAACGGGCTCAGAATTTGACATGGATTGAATGGCAGTAAAGGACGAGCGATCGCTGGGGTTACCATCGCACGCTTACCGGACATTTGTCAATATCGAGTTAAAGGATTAGAAGTTAGGGAGTGGAGGGTAGAGGGAGCAGG
>CALCPB010000739.1 GCA_937897665.1 uncultured Halomicronema sp.
CACAGCTGTTGTCGACCCGATTCACCGCGGTGGGCGTCGCTTGCTCAGCGTGCAAAACTGCCGTGCGGTTAGAGCCCAAGCCCCAAGTCGAGGTCACGTCACTGCTGTCGACCGCTGGCATCATTGACACTTTTAAGTTGCCCAGCGGGTTGGCGTAGCCCACTACCCGATTATTCACCAGTTCGATGAGGCTCTCGTTGTAGTGCAGCGTCACAGCATCTTGAGAGGTGCTTGTGCGGGTGGGAGTCCCCTGCGCTTGAAACACTTCCTCTTGAGTAGACCCTAAGGTCCACGTATTAGCCCGAGGCTGCACCGACAGGGCCACCTGTTCATCGCCTAACACGGTGAGATTACGATCAAAGTCGCTATAGTCCACAACGTAGCCGTTCTTCAGCTCAACGGTGCTGTTGCCGTAATACATCACTTCTTTGCAGGTCGTGCTGTGCTGATTGACGCGAACGGGCATGCCTTGAATTTTGAGCACCAACTCGCGATCGGAACCAATCGTCCAATAGGATTGCGCGTTGGGTTGGCTCGCCACACGAGAATTGACATTACTCTGGGCGTACTTGAGATTGCGATCGTATTCGACCAGCTTTTGCTGCGCCACGTCGTAATTAGGATGCGACGGTGAGACCGCCTTCATACTGCTAATCGCTTGCTGCCAGAGGATCGCCACCTGGCTCCAGTCTTCTTTGAACTCAGCAGTTTGCGTCAATTCAGCGGCGCTCATGGCCTGGTTAAACGCTTGCCGGAAAGAGTCGTCTGCGGCTAGGGACGGCTGTCGTTCTCCCAGCCGGAGCTGCTGCAGCGCCGGCAACAGCTGCAAGGCCCCCACGGTTAGCCCGACTCCCAGGGTGAGCCCTAAAAGCGTCCACAGCAGTTGGTTGCGTCGGGTAGTGCCCTGACGCTTCAGCTCGAAGGTATAGAGCGGTTGAGACTGATAGCCTTCGAGTTCTGGATGGCGTTCATTCGGCATAGGGTTGAAGGGAGATGGGGCAAGGTGTAGATGTATTGACTGATGGGGACAAGCTCAGGAGCCAGTCTCACCGCATCGATAAAGCCTCCAAACATCTTAACTGCGCCCAATTAAGGTAGCCAAGGATATGTAAATTCCCCAGCAGATCAGCCAGGGAAAATGAAAATTCAGTAAACCTGGCGCGATACCGCCGGCCATCAACGCCAGCGGGGCAGAGCGTAATTCAGCATTGATGACCGGCAGCGATCGCCCTTATTCCAGCGGCCAGCTGTGCCGCTGGCAGCGCCCATATCTCCCTTTCGGCAGTCAATTGAGGCTCCATCAAACTCTGACTCTCGGGGCTGAGACAGACTCATTTTGATCGAGTGTGAGTAAGGGACTGCACGACGCCATCACAACTCGCAAAAAGTGCGATCCGCCAGAAATACATCAACTTTTATTTACATCAACCTGGCCACGTACTGACCAAAAGTCTGGTTCAAAGAGGTCTAAAAACAAAATCACGTAAAACCAAATTCTTTTATCGAAAAAATACTGATTAATCGACAAAAGACTATGAATTTTCTATGAATTGAGCCTTATTTACGAGGCTCCGAGGAAACCCCTAGACTATGCTAGCCGTCAGTTTCAGTTAGAGATGTCTGTGTTTCTTTGGATGTGTATCTTCCGATCAGGTTTTTCTGAACCTGATTGCGTTCGTCAAGCGTCACGGTAGCGATCACTATGCCAAGATATTGGTTTTTGTTAAGTGCCTTTGTGTTGTCAGGTCTATCTGTCGTAACAGTGCGGCTTGGCGTGGGCCAAAAAGATCCCACCTTACAGTCTTTGGTGTCTCACCCCAAGGTGATCGTGTCTCCCTTGATTCCCCTTGAAGGACGAGTTGACGATATTTACACCGTTAAAGGGAAATGGACTTTGCAACCCTACAAGCCAACTGTGCGGATGCGGCAACCGAGCTTTAGAGAGCGGGTTCGTCTCATACACCACAAGCTGGCCGCCCAGGATGCGATCGCCCAGGCCCAATCGCCATTGTCAGCAGATGCGCCGTTAACCGATATCCCGTCGTTTATTGCTCGATTTTCTGACAGTTTGGCGCGGGTGAGCGACCTCGGCAAAGAGTTACTCGTTGTGGTGCCTGGGGGCATCAGAGGGATTACGTTTCACGACTATGATTTAGAGAATTCCTGGTATGACGATGGTCGCAATCTGCCTAGCGGATGGCAATACTTCGACGAGTCAGCAATTGAAATTCTGACAAGCTTTCGTCGCATCATCAGCAATGATATTGATGAATCTCAAGGCATTGATTTAGCTGCCGGCGATGACCTGCCGCCCTGGCTTGACGGTCTTGAAGTAGCACCGGGAGACGGTCAAAATTGTCTCGAAGATTATAATGAGGCTTGGTTGTAAGGCTCCAAAACTGAGCCTAGGGGCTGATCAGCGCGGTGAATCATGGCGACAAAGCGGCGGTTCTTTTGTTCGCGCGCTCATACCCAAGTCAGTATTTAGACATCACCAAACGATGCGTTACGGGTGCGGTTAGGCGTAACCGTAACGCACCCCCCGGCAAGGCTTTGATGTTGACGCTATCGCTAGCACATCATTAGGAGTATCGCGCCAGCGGCCATTGCCCTGAGGAACCCTGGGCTCGCTGCCTCGCCGCACGAATCCCCCTTGACGGTTTTCAGAATTGAGAGCATCGTGATCGCGTCATGATCCTGGCGCAGCATTGCGGTTAGCCTTATCGACAGAGCCACTGCCGCACAATGATGGCGGCCATGAAGAAATTCTCTGCCAACCGCCTCAAATAGTATCCTGACGGCCTGTATTAGGGGATGATGAAGCCTAGCGCCGCTTTTCGCTTCTTTGGGGAAGCGTGAGCCGGTATGGTGCCGCACCTATCAGGGTGCAGAGAGAGAGGCTGTTTGATTATCGATTTTTATCAATGATAAACAAATCACAAATTGACTTAAGCCAATCCACCCCTAGACGAACGTAGATCCCTGCCGGTACACTGAATAACACATAGACTTAATTCAATCCAAAGTCAGTCCGCATAGATTTACGCCTGAAATTTTAGTTTGATCGGCAGGGTCAAAATTTCGAGCGATCGCACTAGGGAACTTGCCTTTGGCTGAGTTGGGTCACGCCGATTGCCCCTCTGAGCTGACATCAGAACCCCATGATTACTGAAACGAGTTGGCTGATACCGCTTTATCCCCTAATGGGGGCCTTGCTAACGATTCCCTGGTCGCCGGCCTTGATTCGCCGCACGGGGCCGCGCCCCGCTGGCTACGTTAATATTGCCACCACTCTAATGGCATTTGTCCATAGCTTGTTGGCCTTCAATGCGTTGTGGGGCAAATCATCCGATCAGTTTTTCTTCGTACCGTGGCTGCAGGTTGCTGATCTGAACTTGACCATTCCCCTTGAGGTATCGGCCATCACGGTTGGGGCTTGCATCCTCATTACTGGCCTTAACCTGGTGGCTCAAGTCTATGCCGTCGGTTATCTAGAGATGGATTGGGGCTGGGGGCGGTTTTTCGCCTTCCTGGCCTTTTTTGAAGCAGGCATGTGTGCGCTGGTGCTCTGCAACTCGTTGTTCTTTGCCTACATGCTGCTAGAGATTCTGACACTCGGCACTTATTTATTAGTGGGATTTTGGTACAACCAATCGCTGGTGGTGACCGGCGCGCGCGATGCCTTTTTGACCAAGCGAGTGGGCGATTTGGTGTTGTTGATGGGGGTGTTGGCGATTTATCCCCTGGCCCATACTTGGGATTTTCGAGAGCTCGCGGCTTGGGCCACAACGGCGAATGCCGATCCGAGGTTGCTAACGCTGCTAGGCATTGGGTTGATTGCGGGGCCAATGAGTAAATGTGCTCAGTTTCCCCTGCATCTGTGGCTGGATGAGGCCATGGAAGGACCTTTACCCAGTACGATTTTGCGGAACTCGGTCGTGGTTGCGGTGGGAGCTTGGGTGCTGTTTAAGATCGAGCCAGTGTTGGCGCTGTCACCGACGGTGCTCACTGTCACCACTGCTGTTGGGGCGATCACGGCGCTGGGCGGCGCATTGATTGCGGCCGCGCAAATTGACCTCAAGCGCAGCCTGTCTTATCTCTCTAGCGTTTACATGGGGTTGGTCTTTATTGCGATCGGCGCTCAGCAGCCAGAAACCGCTTTGCTGATGGTACTGACCTACGCCCTAGCGATGGCAGTTTTGGTCATGGGGGCGGGTTCCATCATTATTAATGTCATTACTCAAGACGTGACTCAAATGGGCGGGCTTTGGGGTCGCCGCCCCGTCACCGGCATGGCGATGTTGACGGGAGCCTTGGCGCTGGTCGCCCTGCCGCCACTAGGCGGCTTTTGGTCCATGCTGAAGCTGGTTACTGGCCTCTGGCTCGATCATCGGCTGATGTTAGTCATCCTTGTGTTGACCGTTAACTGGACGGTGGCCTTTGGCTTAGCGCGGGTCTTTGGCCTGATCTTTGCGGGCGAACAGAAACAGATGACGATACGAGCGCCGGAGCCCATCTGGCTCATGGTGATGCCGATGGCGATCACGACGGGCGTGACGCTGCATCTGCCCCTGATTTTGAGCACGTTGGGCCTCTTGCCGAGTTGGGCAACGCTGAACAAAGACATGGGTGTGGCCCTGATCTGGTCGAGCATTCTTGGGTTTGCCGTGGGCACGGCGCTGTACATCACGCCGCGGGTGACAAATCCGGAAAAGCTTGTACCGACTGGGTTACAAAATTTGTTTGCTTTCGATTTCTACACGCCGCGCTTGTATCGCGCCAGCGTGGTGTTTGGCGTCGATGTGCTGTCTCGGATTACAGATTGGCTTGATCGCTACCTCGTCGATGGAGCCGTCAACCTAGTGGGATTGGCGTCGGTGTTTAGTGGTGAAGCGCTGAAATACAACAACAGCGGGCGGCTGCAGTTTTACGTCTTGACCATTTCGTTTTGCGTGGCGGTCATCAGCATCATCATGAGCTGGCAATATCTCCCCGGTGTCTTTACCGCCATGCTGTCTGGGCTTTGAAGATAGGCAGTTTCCCGATTTGAACGACGACGCAGTTAGTTGATGGCTCCTTTATCTGGCTTACGATCATGTTGAGTGTTCTGATTTGGCTCCCGATTATTGTGGCGCTGCCCTTGGCCTTTTTGCCCCAAGTGACGGCCAAGCAGGCGCGGGCGATCGCCCTGTCCACCGCTGGCTTTACCGTACTTTGGAGCGCCTGGCTGTTTACCCAGTTTGACCTGAGCAATCCAGGCTTTCAGTTTCGCGAGTTTTTGCCCTGGCTGCCGCTATTGGGGCTGAATTACGACTTGGGGCTAGATGGTCTCTCCCTCTTGATGGTGGCCCTCAACAGCCTAATCACCTGGATGGCGCTATGGAGCAGCAACAGTGAGATGGAGCGCCCCAAGCTGTTCTATGGACTGATGTTGCTGGTCAATGGCGGGGTAGCCGGAGCATTTTTGGCACAGAACCTGCTGCTGTTTTTCCTACTGTATGAAATTGAGCTAGTCCCCCTCTATTTATTAGTCGCGATTTGGGGCGGGCAGCGGCGCACCTACGCCGCGACGAAGTTTTTGCTGTATACCGCTGTGTCAGGGGCGCTAATGTTGGCCAGCTTCTTGGCCACTGTCTGGCTCACCCAGCAGACCGATTTTGCTTATACCCCGGCATTGGGGCAAACGCTGCCGATGACGGGGCAGGTGATTTTGCTGGGCATGATGCTGGTGGCTTTTGGCATCAAGATTCCGCTGGTACCATTTCATACCTGGCTGCCCGATACCTATGTGGCCGCCTCGACCCCCGTGGCGATGATCTTGGGCGGCGTGCTGGCCAAGTTAGGCACCTACGGTTTGTTTCGGTTTGGCCTCGGGATGTTTCCCGATGCTTGGGCGACCTTGTCGCCCTATTTAGCGGTGTGGGCCGCGATCAGCGTATTGTATGGGGCGATCACGGCGATCGCCCAAAAAGACATCAAGCGCATGGTGGCCTACAGCTCGATCGGGCACATGGGCTATGTGCTGCTGGGCGGGGCTTCGCTGACCGATTTGGGTCTCACGGGAGCCGTCAGCCAAATGGTTTCCCACGGTCTAATTTTGGCGATTCTCTTTCACTTAGTCGGGGTGGTCGAAGCCAAAGTGGGCACCCGCGAGCTAGATGTGCTCAACGGGTTAATGAACCCCATTCGCGGCCTGCCCCTCACCAGTGCGCTGCTGATTTTAGGCGGCATGGCCAGCGCGGGCATTCCAGGGCTAATTGGCTTTGTGACCGAGTTTTTGGTCTTTCAGGGCGCCTACAGCATCTTTCCGTTGCCGACGCTGTTGTGCGTCGTCGGCACGGGCATGACCGCCGTTTACTTTGTCATCTTGCTGAACCGTACCTGCTTTGGCAAACTCGATAACGACCTCGCCTATTTTCCCAAGGTGAAGTTTGTCGAACGGTTTCCCGCCGTCGTGTTGGCGGTGCTCATTTTGTTCTTAGGTGTGCAGCCAACCTGGCTGGTGCGCTGGGGCGAGCCGACAGCGGTGAGTTTGGTGGCCCAACTGCCGCCGCCGCCGCTGGCGATCGCCCCGGTCACCCCCAAGCCGCTGGCCACCGCCCTCTCTGAGGAGGTGCTAGAAGTACCGCTACAGTAGCTCCCATAGGCCTTTGGGCACCAGGGTGGGCGCTCCTTGACGCAGTTCCTCTAGCGATCGCCAGCGAGCCTTAAAGGTGCGCTTCCCCTCCGTGACCACTAGGGTGGATTTTTCATACAGGTGCTCATCGACAAACCGACCGTCATAGACAAACACGATTTGGTGGCCAGGTTCTCCTTCGTAAACGTAGATCGATTCCACAATGCCTAACTGCTTCACATCGACAATGTCAGCCCCCAGCTCTTCGCGAATTTCGCGAATGATGGCGGTGCGACTGTGTTCAGTGAAATCGATGCCGCCCCCCAGCGGTCGAGCCAACCGTTCGCCGGTGACCTTATCGCGGCCTTCTTGCACCAAAATGCGATCGCCCCGCCGCATCAAACAAATAGCGATCGCGCGAATCCGTGGCTTTTTCGCCATAACCATCGCTCCTATTGTTCACTCCCCTGCCTTTCCCTGCGCCCGCCCGCGCCTGACCGCTTTGAGCTTGACTGCCTGACGATACTCCCCCTTAAACACCATGACGACCACCCTACCCGCCGCCGAAACCAACCTGATTCCGCCCTCAACGCATCCCCATGCCGCGGTGATTCACCGCCTCGAAGCCGGGGGCTCAATGCTGCCAGATACGCCCGACAATCTGATGCAGATTATCGGCATTTATAAGGCCTACGCCGTACCGATGGACTTTTACTGGCGTGACCTGCTGTATATTGCCGAGCGCGTGTTTCTTGATCCGCTACCGGCCTTCAAATACTTTTTACCGCAGGAATATCTTGACCTGCACAATCGCTATGCCGGTGAGACCGCTGATCTGCTGATTTGGCTATGCGAAGCCTCCTCCCACCCCGAACTGCTGGAATTTATGGCGAAGGGTGAGGTCAACCGCAAGTGGCCTAAACTGTTTCATCATCTCTGGCACGATCGCGTCAACATGGAGTTTGCCGAAGCCTGCATGAAGGCCATGCTGTGGCACCAAGATATGGGCGGTCGCTACAACGATTATCTCTACACCGACGAATACAAGGCCAACTGCGATCGCGCAATTAACGCCTACTTCAAACGCAATCCGCTGATGCTGGGGCTGCACAAGCTGTTTCCTGACATGTTTTATGAGAAATGTCGGGAGCTGTCTTACTACTCCAACTTGGGGCTGTTTTGGGAAGTGATGGCCCCGGTCTTTTTTGAGATGAGCGACATTTACGACGAGGGGGGCTTTGCTGGGGTGCCCGCCGCTATGGACTTCTTAGTGAATGGCATTTTTGCGGTCGCCGGTCGCCCCATCTATCACCATGTTTATGTGGGTGATGAGTGCTTTGAGCTGGTGCCCAAATCAAAAGGTTTTAACTGGCTTTACGAAGCGGCGCTGCCCTATGTTGAATCGGTGTTTTATCGCACGGCACCCTTCCGAGGTACCAAGTCTTATAACGCGCAGGCGGGTCAGGTGCCGTTAGAGCAAAACGACTTTCACTACGGCATTTTGTATGCCGATGTCTTCCCTGTGGGCAGTGCGGGCATTCCGCCCACCCTGCTGATGCAAGACATGCTGCACTTTTTGCCGCCCTATTTGAGCGACTATTACCAGCAGCATTGCCGGGGCGAAGACGACGTACTGATTCAGCTAGGCATCACTTTTCAGCGATCGATGTATAACGTCACGTCGGCGGTGATTCAAGCGCTGCGGGGAGCCTTGTTATATCCCCTCAATGATCCCAACCCTCGACATCGCCTAGCCAACCGCCAGTTTTTTGAACAGCAGATGGATCGGTTCTTGCGTCCCGAAGCTCGCCTGAACGAGATTCAGACGCAGGATTATCGCTAAAGGTCAGCATTCTCGAACGATCCAGACGGCCTCAGCCGACCCTGTTCTGTCCCCCCTTGAATGGAGGAGCATCCCATGCGCCAGCGCTTAGATCAACTCGATCCGTTTTTTGCCGCCGCCGCGATCGTGATCGCCGGGCTAACGGCGATGTCCCAAATGCCCTATCCGCTCATTGCCATCAACCTTGATTTGCCCGAATGGCGCGAATTGAGTCAGTAGCCACCGATGGCGACGCCCGTCCCTTATGCATACCGCCCTGAGAAAACCATGCCGACCATCGTTGATATTGCTGTGAATAATGAAGGCTTCTCGACCCTAGTCGCAGCCGTAACTGCTGCTGGCTTGGTTGAAACGCTACAAAGCCCTGGCCCCTTTACCGTCTTTGCGCCCAATGATGACGCCTTTGCCAAGCTGCCCCCCGGCACGGTGCAAACGCTAGTGCAAAATCCGCCACAGCTAGCCCGGATCTTGACCTATCACGTGGCAATGGGCAAACACACCCAAGCGGAGCTGATTAAGCTGGGGCAGATCGATTCGGTTGAGGGGTGGCCCATCCCCATTGATGGCACCGACGGGTTCGAGGTCAAAAATGCAACCGTTTTAGCCGCTGATATTGAAGCCGATAACGGCATCATTCACGTGCTGGATAACGTCATTTTGATGGGATGAGGTCAGGCTACTCCAGGGGCACTAGAAACATCAAAAATTGATGGCTTGTCGAGAAGCCGTGAATTTAGCCGGCCTCGACAGCTTACCTAGATGCCACCGCGAATTTCCTCTAAAAAAATAAAATACCGGCTTTTCTAGCCAATGACGGGGGTTGATGACGGGCGATCGCGGCATTTATATCCAACATTAGAAAACTCAAAGCCGATGAGGTTGTCAAAGTCCCGTTTTTTTGTTGAAATAACAATAGACTAAGTTATATTCCTTTTGGATTTGCCATAGAATCTCGTCAATACTCCGTTATCGTAGTGTTGCTTGAGTCCGGGTATTCCTACTGGAATTTGGCTGACGTCGTTATCTCCTGATAACTCCTGTATCAACGTGGGTAAGGTTCGCCTTACCCATTTTTTTTGACCTCATTGGCTCGCTACAGGTGTCGTCTCAAGACATAATCTCAATACCGGTAGCAGGGGTAAGCGACCCGGTTCCCCCTGGTGCTTTAGCGAGGTTGCATTCGTGCCGATGATCGATGCCTTGAGAGTATTGGCTGCGGACAATCCGCTGGTGGCTTTTACGACGCTGCTGCTGGTGAGCCTGACTTTGCCACCCATATTTGAGCGCTTGCGCCTGCCGGGCTTAGTCGGCCTGCTGCTAGCGGGGGTGATACTAGGGCCGAGTGGTTTGGGCCTGCTGGATGCCGACGGCGAAATTGAAAAGTTCTTTGCGGATGTCGGTAAAGTTTACTTGA
>CALCPB010000740.1 GCA_937897665.1 uncultured Halomicronema sp.
GGTCGACTCCAGAAATCTGCTGAGACTAAGGCGAGAGTCGCCGCTTGAGGGTGCGAATATTGCTGGCCCGACTGACAAAATCCGTCGCGTCTGGTCGCGGCTGCACATAGATATCGCCGGCAAAAAAACGACTGGCGTTGGCTTTTTGATAGCGTGAGACGCTGCCCTCAGTCGCCTGCAGTGAGTACCCCATTTCACCGAGCACCCGAGTCACCTCTTGGCGAAACTTTTTGGGACTCGTCACCGGAATAGTCAGCGTACTGGAGCGGTTGAAAATGACGCCTAAGGTGCTGCCGATGGCACCACCTGCCAACGCAAATTCCACTGGTAAAGGCGTCATGATGCCAACGCCCAGAGTTCTTGCCGTAAACAAAGCGGTGATGAAAGCCGCTGTTGAGAAGTAATAGAGGAAGGTAAAAGATGCCCCCGGCCCAATCGGCAGTTCCTCATCCAAGGACGAATCAGCGGAAATAGGCGAATCAGGGATTTCGGTCATGGGTTTGGGAGCAAGACAAGGTTGCGGTGAGTGGGTGAGGGAAGGATTTGAGCTTAAGATGCGTCAGAGTCTGCCAGGGTCGCGATCGCACTCCGGGCAGGCGTCACCGGAATTAACGGCATCGCCTTGGGCAATCGACCCAATTTTAACGAGAGCTGCTAATGTAGAACCCTTCGATCGCACGCATCGCTCTACGTATACTGTAAAACGCGCCAGCCCAGTTAGGACTGTCCTTGGCCCATGATTGAAGTTGACGACCTCCATAAAGTTTACGGTTCTACGGTGGCCCTGAAGGCCGTCTCCTTTCGGGTTGAGCCGGGTGAAATTTTGGGCTTTTTGGGGCCTAATGGCGCGGGCAAAACGACCACCATGCGCATTTTGACCGGCTATCTGCCTGCTACCAGCGGCACGGCGCGCGTGGCCGAGTTTGACGTGCACACTGACTCGCTAGCAGTGCGCCAGCGGATCGGTTACCTGCCCGAACGCCCGCCGCTGTATCCCGATATGACGGTCACCGCCTTTCTGCACTTTGTGGCGCGCATCAAAGGGGTGGCGGCGGGTGATCGCGCTGGGCGGGTTAGCCACGCGATTCGTCGCTGCGGCTTAGAAGAAAAGCAGTCCGTGTTAATTCGCAAGCTCTCGAAGGGCTATCGGCAGCGGGTGGGTATCGCCCAGGCGATCGTCCACGATCCGCCAGTCATCGTGCTAGACGAACCGACCTCCGGTCTTGCTCCGCGTCAAAATCGCGAGGTGCGAGAGCTCATTCGCAGTTTGGCGGGTGATCACACCATCATTCTGTCGACCCACATCCTGCCGGAGGTCGATGCCACCTGCAATCGGGTCGCCATCATTAACCGCGGCCAGCTGGTCGCCGCTGGCAAGCTGGGGGCACTGATGGAGCAGCTGACGGGAGCCGTGAGCTACGACCTCGAGGTGCGAGGGGCCCCTGCCGCCGTGCAGCAACCGCTGGCAGCGGTGCCGGGGGTAGCCTCTGTGGCCCTCTCCACCTCGTCAACTCAGATGGATTCGCGCTATCGGTTTACGCTCCAGGCGACAGCGCGTGATCCGGGTGAGGCGATCGCGGCAACGCTGGTGCGAGCTGGCTTTGGCCTATGCGAGCTGCGCCGTCACCAGGCCAGCTTAGAAGACGTGTTTCTCAACTTGACGACCGAAGAAGCGGTCGAACCATCGGTTGCGCCGTCTACCCCATCCGCTGGGGTGAAGGCTAGCGCGGCGGGTATGCCCGCTGAGGCGGCGCCGTCGACCCCTTAGACGGATGCCTCAACTTCCATCGAGACCCCGTAATCCTCAGCAGTCATTCCCAGGAGTGTTATGGCAGTAAAACAGGTTATCAGCAGTTTGTTCGCGGTCTATCGGCGGGAGCTGCAGAGCTACTTTGCGGCGCCGCTGGCCTATGTGATTGCCGCCATTTTTTGGCTGCTGGGGGGCTTCTTTTTGGTGCTGGTGCTGTTTAGTCCAGAGGGGCTGTTAGCCCAGGTGGCCCAGCGCGACCAGGCCCTGCAGATGGGGGTTGCCCTGGCCCCGATCGATATCGCCTATGAGTTTCTGCGCGGGTATTTAGGCGTCTTAGGTTCGCTGTCGATGTTTGTGCTGCCGATTCTCTCAATGGGGCTCTATGCCGAAGAGCGCAAGCAAGGAACTTTAGAACTCTTGGCGACGTCACCGGTGATGAACTGGGTCGTGGCGCTGGGCAAGTTGCTAGCGGTGGTGACGTTTTACATCGGCATGGTGCTGCCGCTCATGCTTTGCGTGGCGATCGCCCTGGGCACCGCCGAGCCTGCTGTGGCTCCAACCCTGCTAGTTGTCGGCAACCTGGGGCTGATCTTACTGGCCACTAGCATCCTGTCATTGGGCATGTTTGTCTCTTCCCTCACGAGTAGCACCGTCATCGCGGCGATTTTGACCTTTGCGCTAGTGATCTTTTTGTGGATTGTGGATGCTGTGGCTCGCGCGATTCCCGGTGGTTTAGGGACAGCGCTCAACCATTTATCGATGCTGCAGCATTTCAACGATTTCACCCAGGGCATTCTCGACACCAGCAGCGTCGTGCTGTTTTTGTCCTATAGTCTGTTAGGACTTTTTTTGACGGCTCAGTCCATCGAAGCCTTGCGGTTTCAGCGCAATTAAGGCTGGCTAAGCCTCCTTTTATACCGTTGGTCATAACGACGTCATTACATTTATGAAACGAATTGCAGTTTCAGAAAAGTGGCTCAAGTTTCTCACCTGGCCAGGGCTCGCCAGCGCCACGGCGGGATTCGTCGCGGGTAACCTCTCGGGCTGGCAGCTGTTGCCGACGATTTTGCTCGTGGCGGGAGTGGCCCTGTTGCTGCTG
>CALCPB010000741.1 GCA_937897665.1 uncultured Halomicronema sp.
GGCGCCGCCCTGCAGTCGCGGCCGCGGCCGCGGCCGTGAGGATGAGCTGCAGGCCCGGCGCCAAGGCGAGCGCGATCGTTAGGAACCGTGATCGCCACCGAGTTTTTTGAATCATCGCACCGCCTCCTGCCAAGGTTGGGAAGAGAGTGGAAGGGTCACATAGAGACCTGAGCGAGGTGTCAGGGGAGAATGCAGATAAATGGGCTGATTCAGACTGATGCAATTCGTTACTCAATCTTTAGAGCACCCTAGCGAATCAGCTTTGAGGGAATGGTTCACAAACAGCGTCCCCGGTTGCCGGGGGATAGTACTGCCAAACCCCTACCGAAAACGTTGCCATGTGGGCAATTTTGTTTGAGCGCAGAGCCTTAAGTTTCTACGGTCACACCTCGCCAAAAGGCGACGTAGCCTTTGATGTTGCTGGCCGCCGATTTTGGTTCCTGATAGACCCAAGCCGCATCGGGATTCGTTTGGCCATCGACTTCTAGGCTGTAATACGAGGCGGTGCCTTTCCAGGGACAACCGGTCGTTTTGCTGCTGGGCTTAAAGTATTCCATATTCAAAGAGTCAGGAGGAAAGTATTGATTGCCCTCAACGACTTCACAGCGATCGCTCTCCGCTAGCACAGCCCCATTCCACGTTGCTTTTGGCATGGCTTCGATTCCCTCACTGGTATGTACACGGTAGTGGCCGATCAACATCGGGCAACCTCGGCTCTACCCAGACGACCCATTGATCATGCCGAGCGCCGCTGTCGCCCGTCAGACATCCTCAGTTAGCCAACTGATTGATGACGGCCAATTCTCATTATGTCTTTTTTTAGGGGGAGCGATCGCCCATCCCCTAGCGGTCTGCATAGCAACCTATTGTAGGATTGACCGCAGGCACCTTTAGCTGTGAGTTGTTCGCTATGAACCAAATTAATCCCAGCGTTCTGAATCACCTTCAACAGCGCGATCGCGCCGGTATTGCCGCGGAAACAGACTACTCGCGCCTGCAATCATTAGCCGAAATTTGGCCCCTGGCGGCAGAGCACTATGGCCATCAGCTGGCGATGAATGACGCCCACAATGAGCCTAGTGCCCAACTCACCTATGCCGAATTGTGGGCCAACATCCGTCAGTTTGCGGCGGGGCTGCAGGGCTTAGGCTTGGCCCCTGAAACCCGCGTCGCGTTTTTTGCCGACAATAGCCACCGCTGGTTAATTGCTGATCAGTGCATCATGGCCGCTGGCGGCATCGATGCCGTGCGCAGTGCGCAGGCCGAAACGGAGGAACTTCGTTACATTGCCGAGCATAGTGACAGCACGGTGCTGATCGTTGAACACTTGAAGCTGTGGCAGCGGATTCGTGATCGCTTTCTTGACTTGCCCCTACAGTTTGCGGTGCTGCTCTCGGATGAACCGGTGCCCGAGGCGCTGCCCTTCAACATGGTGAACTACGGGCAGCTGCTAGAAATTGGTAGCCAACGCGAGTGGCAACCCGCCCCTGCCACCCCCGACAGTTTGGCGACGCTGATTTACACCTCAGGCACGACGGGCAAGCCCAAGGGTGTCATGATTACCCACGGCAATCTGCTGCATCAAATCACGACGTTGGGCGCTGTGGTGCAGCCGCAACCGGGCGATCGCGTACTAGGGCTGCTGCCCACTTGGCATACCTTTGGTCGCACCGCTGAATACTTTCTCTATTCCCAAGGCTGCACCCAGACCTATACCAACATTCGCCACATTAAAGCTGACTTCAAAGGCAGCCAGCCTCAATACATGGTGGGCGTGCCTCGCATTTGGGAGTCGATTTATGAAGGGGCGCAAAAACAGTTTCGCGAACAACCGGCCAGCAAGCAAAAGCTGGTCAACACCCTCATGTGGTGCAGCAAAAAATATGTCCAAAATCGCCGCACGGCCAACAATCTCAGCCTCGATCATCCCAACCCGACCCCACTGAGGAAGCTGGGCTCGCGAGTGCTGCAGGGGCTCGCCTGGCCGCTGCATCTGCTGGGCGAAAAGCTGGTCTACAGCAAGGTGCGGCAGGCAACGGGCGGACAGGTCAAGCAGCTAATCAGCGGCGGCGGCTCTTTGGCTCGCCACATCGATCTGTTTTTTGAAATTATCAATGTGCCGATTCTCGTGGGCTATGGTCTGACCGAAACCTCGCCGGTCGTCTCCGCTCGGCGTATCTGGGGCAACCTGCGCGGTGCTTCTGGACAGCCGATTCCGGGCACTGAGTTTAAAATTGTGGACCTCGAAACGCGACAACCGCTGGCCATCGGCCATAAGGGATTGGTGTTGGTGCGCGGGCCGCAAGTCATGCAGGGCTATTACAAAAATCCGGAAGCGACCGCCAAAGCGATTGATTCCGAGGGCTGGTTTGATACGGGTGATCTGGGCTACCTGACCGCTGACAACAATGTGGTGCTGACGGGCCGGGCGAAAGATACCATCGTGCTAACCAATGGCGAAAATATCGAGCCGCAGCCGATTGAAGATGTCTGCGTGCAGAGTGCCTACATTGACCAAATGATGCTGGTGGGACAGGATCAGCGATCGCTGGGAGCTTTGATTGTGCCTAATTTTGAGGCGCTGCAACAGTGGGCTACGAGCCAGTCGCTGTACCTCACGACGCCCAACCCGGAGATGGCCAACAGCCAAGACCTGCCAGAGATTTCGCTCGACGACGATCGCGTGCAAAAGCTATTTCGCGCCGAACTCAATCGCCAAGTTCAAGACCGCCCCGGCTATCGCCCGGATGACCGCGTTGGGCCGTTTTCTTTGATCACAGAACCGTTCTCGATTGAGAACGGTACGATGACCCAAACATTGAAAATCAAGCGGCCTGTAGTCGCGTCCCGCTATCGCGATATGATTGACGGGATGTTTTCTTGATGCGAAGTGCTGGTTTGTGAAATTCTGCCGAATTTCAAAGCTGGGTCTTGCCGTCGGTCACATCCTCTGCCAGGTTCTTAGGTAGTGTATTCAAAGTCCCCTACAACTAGCCAGAGTTTATGGACGTGTCTCAGCTTCAAATCAAACGTAATATTACTGTTAAAGCAATTGTGACCCCTCTCTGGAAAGAGGAGGCGCAAAAGCAATTGCAAAGCCAAATCAATCAAGTTGACAGCCGCCTACAGCAGCTCGAAATGCAAGGCCAACGGATGGTCACCGAAGTTCAAAAGCAGACGAGCAACCCCGAAGATCCGGCTGTTAAGCAGCAGATCTCTTCGGTGCAGAACAAGCTCAATCAAGACAAGAGCAAGCTGCTACAGCAAAAAAATCAGTTTTTGCAGCAGCTCCAAACAGTGCAAACTTTGGAACTAGATAAAGAAGTGAATCAGGGGCAAATGGAAAGCTTCTTTACTGTCAGCCAGGGCGATAATTTGATCAAAAAAATGCAGGTCGAAATCTTGCTGCGTGACGGCGTGATTGAAGAGATTCGCGGCGAACTGTAACTTCAGCTTGAGTTCGTTTCCCCTGGATAAGTGGCTGGAACTGGTCTAGGGGAAACAACTCTGAAATCGGCCCCATGTCGCTGACGAACTTGCAGATATGTCCCTACACGGACCGCGATGAGCAGCCATGGGTGCGTTGTCGAGTATTGTCCTTTTTGGACTCAGCCTATTTTGACGATGTGGCGCGGGCAAAACCCCGCTATCAAAATCCGGCGATTGAATGGGTGGCGGCAGACGTTTCTGGTCACATCGTTGGCTTTATCGATGTTGAGTGCGAGCAGACGCCGAACACCGTATGCTCTCAGCGACCGGGCTTAGGCGGCATGATTTGGAACTTGGGGGTACATCCTGACTATCGTCGTCGGGGTATTGCCAAGACCTTGCTAAATCAGGCGATCGCGATCGCAAAACGTCAAGGCGTTCAGCGGCTCGAAGCTTGGACGCGAGATGATCCACCTGTCTTAGCCTGGTACCGTGCCCAAGGCTTTCGGCTGGTTGATCGCTATCTGCACGTCTACCTGAATTCCGAAGAATCTCAGAATTATTTATCCGCTCAACAAGCTGGGCTCAGACCCATTCACGCCTTCGTCCATTGCTGCAACCCGGCTGAATTCGACCGCGTGCGATCGCAGTTTACTCGGGTG
>CALCPB010000742.1 GCA_937897665.1 uncultured Halomicronema sp.
ACCTGCCCTGGTTAGAAAAGGCCGGGATGCCGGTACAAGAGCTGCATGGTCAGCGCTATGCCACAGCCGCCAACGGTGAGTTTGCCCATCTGCGGCTGTCAAAAGAGGCGATGAAGGCTGACGTGGTGATCAATTTGCCGAAGGTCAAGTCCCATGTGCAGCTAACCCTGACCCTGGGGGTGAAAAATTTATTTGGCTGTGTGCCGGGCAAGATGAAGGCTTGGTGGCATATGGAAGCAGGGAAGGATCGCGATCGCTTTGCCACAATGCTGGTTGAAACCGCCCGCGCCATTGCCCCTCAGCTAACGATTGTGGATGGCATCATCGGCCACGAAGGGAGCGGCCCCAGCAACGGTGAGCCCAGAGCCTTGGGCGTTTTAGGGGCTTCGACCAATGTTTTTGCGCTGGATCGGGCGCTGATCGAAATTTTAGGGGCAAGTCCGGCTGACATTCCCACTGTGGCTCAGTCCCAGCGTTTGGGGTGCTGCCCCGCCTGGTCAGACATTGAGTTTGTCGGTCAGCTGCCAGAGGAGCTCGCGATCGCCGACTGGCAGTTGCCGGGCCAACTCATGCCCATCGACTTTGGTATGCCCCGCGTTATGCGTTCAACCTTTAAGCATCTCTATATCCGCTTTATCAAAGAGCCGATGGCGGCCTATGCCAACCGCTAAATTTGGGGGCTGAAATCATGTTCTGGCAAACTGTTCAACTCCGAACTCCGTAGGGCCTTGCACTTCCCGCAGGGTATTCTGCGCTCTGAATTCCGAATTCTGCAAGTGGATGTCAATTGGGCAAATCTGGCCGACACCTCAACATGCTAAAAAAGCCCCCCAATCTTTTCAAGAGGGAGGCTTTCCCATACCGTGGGTGAATCGCCCTGCTGACAGGCGGCGGCGACAGCGGGGAATCGGCAACCAACAGCCACGGTTGAGGCCCAACTAGGGCAAGTCAGCCATGCGGGCTAGAGCCTTGGCGGGCAGGCCTGATCGTGCCTGCTCCACAAACCGAGCTAGGCGTTAGAAGCACCCGCGACTTTTTCTTCAAAGGCAGCGCGATCGGGTAAGACTTCAAAGACGCGATCCATGCTGGTGAGTTCAAATAGCATGCGCACCTGATCGTTAATCGAGCAAACGTACATCTTCTTTTGAGACGCTCGCACCTTTTTCAAGACGACGACCAAAATTCCCAAGCCAGAACTGTCAACGAATGAGATGTTGGCCAGATCAATCAGTAACGTGTCGGCACCGTCATCTAGGGCTGCATCAACTTCCTGACGGAAAGCCTCCGCCTTCGTGCCGTCTAAGATGCCAGCTGGCTCCAGAATTCGGATATTAGATTTCATAAGTTCCTCATCAATCAGCAAATTTGCCATATTCACTCTCAATAAAATTAGTGGTCATCCTTGCCAGAGGAAGCCTCAACTTATTAAAGAGTTCCCCGCTTATCTTAGATACATTAAGTAACGGGGCAAACTGGGAAAATTTTTAAGGATCTTCCACCAGTCTGATCGCCACACTCCCCTGTTGCAAAGACTCACTACTGCCATAGTCACTGATGGTGATCGCCCCGATATGTCCGGTCAACGGTTGCCCAGCGGCGGCGATCGCCTGCAGCCAGGGAAACTGATCCATCAACGTGGGGGCCAAAGCAGGCCAGTTGACGTAGGTCAGCGCTTCACCGGGCTGAGCAAACTGCTCAGTGAGCTGCTCAAAAGCGGGCTGCGCCAATAGCGACGGGGTAGTCACACTCTGCAACACCTGCTCTAGCCCAGCCAGCGACGTTGCTAGCACCTGATAGCCTTGCACTACAGTATGAACGCCGACGACCTGAGTCGTAATACTCAGCGGGCTCTGGGCGTTCGAGCGAGTCACGCCGACGCGTGTCCAAGTGGTGAGGGCGCGATCGCCGAGCGGCACCTGGCTCACATTGATGCCTTGGGTTTTGGCAAACTCATCGACGGCAGACCACGATTGCCCCTCAGTAAGGGAGGTCAAGAATAGCCAGGTGGGCGTCATTCCTGGCAGCATGCCCATCGTATAGTCGTCCGGCAACGCCGGGAGCAATTCGGTGATCGCCGAGTCGACCGAGAGCGACAGCGACTCTAACAGCGCCCTGAACGATCGCTGCGCCACACTGACACCCCCGAGGCTTCGCTGGCTGGCGGCCACGCGCTGCGCCAAATCGCTGCCTGTAGTGGCAAAAAGAGTGCTCTCAGGCAGCAGATCTAGAGCCGTGGTGAGTGCAGCAGAATGGGACTGATTTACGGCAAAGGTTTGGCCCGGTGCCGCCGCGATCGCCGTATCGCCGAGTAACCCCTCAGAGAATGCCCGCAACGATAAAAACAGGAAGTTAGCGGTGGGCTCATCAGCTTCAGCAAGAGACAACTCAGCCTGATCTTCCTTTCCCAGCCAGGCCAGCAGACGTGGCCCGTTGGCGTAGACCCAGCCAATCCGTTGCGGTGGCAAGGTGGCGATCGCCGTGCGGTAGTTAGCCGCGCGGGCCAAACTCACATCCGGGGCCTGGTAAGTGGCGATCGCCTGGCGCAACACGCGCGGGGCGTTGGCTAGCAATACGTAGCGATCGCCCACCAGGGCAGAGGTTAACGCTTCTAGCCCCACCGTTTCAGCCTGGCCCCGGAGCCCCTTTGACGATGGGCGACTAGGCGCTTGGTCGTAAATTAGGGGAATGCCGGAAACCGTTTCAAAAATCAGTTTGCGACCCTGAGCCGCTCGCTGCTGCCACAGCACATGCAGGGCTTCGCGTGCGGCCTCGACATCGCGGCAGCTGAGCAAGGCTAAATAGCCCGCCTGCAGACCATTCGTCTCGTCATGGTCGAGGTCAGGGGTCGTAACGGCAAAGGTAACTTCTGCCCCCAGCCAGGGCCGCACGTCAGTATCGTAGGCCCACCCGACAGTGGTTTCTAAAGATTGTTTGAGGGCTTGCCACTCTTGGCGAGCGACAAAGCGACGGCTCGCGGGGGTGAGCAACTGTCGCAATTGCCAGACCCGGTCAGGGCGAGCGAGCAAAGCCGCCATCACCGGCGCTTGGCGGGGCACAAACTGCGCGGCAGTCGGTACGGTTTGGCCGCCTTGAGTGAGCAATGCGCGGGGGTTTTGTGAGGTGAGTCCCCAAAATCCAGCCACCCCCACCAAGACGAGCAGTCCGGCAACTAGGGCGATCGCTGAATAGAAGGTACGCGATTTCATAAAGTCTCTTTCACCGGGCGCGAGGTACTCCGCAGGCTCAATGACACAGTGCTAAGCCCGAGAATAGTGTATTACCCCGTGACCTTTCTCAGCGCTTCCGCTAGCAACGCGATACATCGTGAGCCGCTCATCGCCGGGTAGGTGTTAACGCCGATCAAACCTTTATTCG
This sequence comes from uncultured Halomicronema sp., assembly GCA_937897665.1. GTDB lineage: Bacteria > Cyanobacteriota > Cyanobacteriia > Phormidesmidales > Phormidesmidaceae > Halomicronema. Next base: position 3,376 of record CALCPB010000742.1, read on the forward strand.
GCAAAGTAGTCGCGCCAAACTCCGACCAGTTTTCCTTGAATCTCGACTTGATCGGCCGGAAACTCTTGGATCGGGTAGTTCGGATTGGCGGGCACCAGCTGCACGATGTTGCCCCGGCGATGGAAATATTTGAGGGTCGTCCCGTCGGGCACCCGAGCAGCAACGATCGTGCCTTCTCGAACGCTTTGAGGATCTTTAACTGGTCGCATAATCACCATGTCGCCGTCGCCGATCATGGCTTCGATCATGCTTTCTCCGGTGACTCGCAGGGCATAGTCACCCATCTTGATCGGCAACCCGGCCAGGTTGAGACGCTCAACCTCGGCTTCGGCTTGCGAGGCAATGTTGACATAGCCAGCGGCGATAATGCCGTAGACGGGCACGCCCTCTTGATCTTGCAAAATGCGGATGGTGCGGGCTTGCCCCTCGACCCAATCGATGTAGCCTTTTTTGCGCAGATGATCGAGGCGACTTTGAATCGGCGCTGGCGATTTGAGACCCATGGCCCGCATCATCTGCCGAATCGACGGCGAATGCTGGTTTTGACGGATATAGTCTACGAGCCAGTCATAGAGTTCTTGTTGCGCTTCGGTTAAAGTTTCCATTACTGCCTTCCTAGACTCAGTCTATTGGGTATCAGAACAACAGTACCAACCCAATTGCGATTTGTCCATAAAAATCAAAACTTTGTACTACTCCTGTCATCAGGCCCCAACTTTTACCCCCGTTTGCACTTGCCACAGTCCGGCGTAGAGGCCCTGGCGATCAATGAGTTCTTCGTGAGTGCCCCATTCCACAAGTTGGCCTTGGTCCATCACGTAGATGCGATCTGCGTTGCGAATGGTCGAGAGGCGGTGGGCGATCGCGATAGTGGTGCGGTTTTGAGTAATCTTTTCTAACGATTTTTGAATCGCGGCCTCGGTTTCGTTGTCGACCGCTGAGGTGGCTTCATCTAAAACCAAAAATGGCGGATTTTTGAGAATGTCACGGGCGATCGCCAAGCGCTGCCGCTGCCCGCCGGAGAGCTTTTGGCCCCGCTCCCCCACGATGGTGTCATACCCTTGGGGCAAGCGCTCGATAAACTCGTGGGCCTCGGCGGCCCGAGCAGCAGCAGCAATAGCGGCGGCATCGGCCTCAAAGGTGCCATAGGCAATGTTGTCAGCCACAGTGCCATGAAACAAAAAGACATCTTGACTGACCAAGCCAATCGCCTGCCGCAGGTCTTGGGGTGCGAGTTCGCGCACGTCGATGCCATCAACCGTGATGCGACCGTGATCCACTTCGTAGAGCCGCAGCAGCAGCTTCACCAGCGTGCTTTTACCCGAGCCGGTCGCCCCGACCACGGCAATGGTGTGACCGGCGGGAATTTTTAAAGTCAGATGCTCGACCACCGGGCGGTGCTGCCCATAGGCAAAGGTGACATCGGTAAATTGCACATCGCCCTGCACGTTACTCACCGGCAGTCGGCGCTCACCCGGATGGAGGGCAATGGGTGTATCCAGCAGATCCATCACGCGATTGGTGGAGGCCATAGCCCGCTGATACTGATCTAATGTGTCGCCTAGGCGAGTGAGCGGCCACAGCAGCCGCTGGGTAAGAAACACCAACATGCTGTAGGTGCCGACCGCGAGCTGCCCCTCCACCGCCATCAAGCCGCCAAAAATCAGCGTGGCCGTAAACCCGATCAGAATCAAAATGCGGATCAGGGGAATATAGGCGGCGCTGTAGGCGATCGCGTGGCGGTTGCTCTGGCGATAGGCTTCGCTGTCTTCGCGCACGCGCTCCGTCTCATAGCCCTCAGCGGTAAAGCTTTTGATGGTGAGAATGCCAGAAATATTGTTCGAGAGGCGGCTATTGAGCAAGCTCACCCGCTCGCGCACGGCAGCATATCGAGGCGCCAAAAACTTTTGAAAGGCGATCGCGCCCCACACAATAAACGGCATCGGCAACACCGCCATCCAGGCCACCGCCGGAGCCAACACCCAAAACGCCGTGCCAATCAGCAGAATGGTGGTCACCACCTGCAGCACTTCGTTAGCCCCCACATCCAAAAACCGTTCGAGCTGGTTGATGTCGTCGTTCAACACCGCCATCAAACCACCCGTGCTGTGGTCTTCAAAATAGGCCAGCTCTAAATCTTGCAGATGCGCGTAGGCTTCAATCCGCAAATCACGCTGCATGGTCTGCGCTAGGTTGCGCCACAGCACCGAATAGGCATATTGAAAGGTGGACTCTAGCCCCCAAGTCACCGCCGTCAGCCCCGCCAGCACAAAAAACTGTCCGCGCACGCCGGGAATGCCCAAACCGGCAATCCACGAATCTTGCTGCTGCACCACGACGTCTACGGCCAGGCCAATCAACACGGGGGGAGCCAGGTCAAACAGCTTGTTGAGCACCGAACAACTGCTGGCTAGCCACACCTCACGGCGATATTTGCGGCTGTAGCGCAGCAGGCGTTGAAGCGGATGAGAAGAGACCATGCGGCGAGCCCACCTGAAAACGGGATAGGTCAGAATCTTAACAAATGCTGAAGCGGGGCCAGACGACTCCGTAGGTTTTGACCGTTACGAGCAGCAGTATCAACCTGG
>CALCPB010000743.1 GCA_937897665.1 uncultured Halomicronema sp.
TCTGCTCAGGCAACGAGGACGTCTCTTCCCCCGTTATGACGTCAACTTGGTTGGAGAAAGACGGAGTATTATCACCATAGCCATTAATGATATCGTTGCCGAATCCGCCAATTAGAGTGTCATTCCCTGCTCCTCCATCCAGTTCATCACTGCTGGCTCCGCCAAAAAGTTGATCATGGCCAGCATTACCAAACAGCCGATCTAGCCCATTGCCACCCTCAATCAGGTCATTACCCGAACCGCCGGCGATATAGTCATCACCTGATTCTCCGGCCAGGATGTCATTGCCCCCTTGTCCGTAAATTTCATCTTGTCCTAATCCGCCCAGAATCGTGTCATTGCCATCGAATGCCCCGCCGGCGTCTCCATACAGAATGTCATTCCCTAACCCGCCTTCTAAATAGTCGCTATTGTTGCCACCGGCTAGCAAATCATTGCCGTCGCCGCCATACAGTTTGTCATTCTGATCACCCGCAATAAGAATGTCATTGCCACCATATCCATACATGTAGTCAATAAAGTGAGTTCCTTCAAAATCAGGATTATCAAAAGGATTGTCGGAACCGGCTGTGCCATAAACATAGTTGATAAAAAGAAACGGAGTCTCAATGGCCGCTTCATCAAAGGAGCTTGTCACCTCATTTTTAAATATTTCAGAAGTTTCAAATTCCCCATCAAGTTCTATTTCAGAGTCATCAGACCAGGGGCTGTTTCCTTTTAATTCTTCCATCGAGGGAGTAGTTTCAGAGCGGTCAGACGACTCCTCATCGACTGGAGAGTTGGGCTCAATCAGCTCATAGACGACTGCCGTTGATACCTCACTGGCATTGTCAAATGACTTGTTAGATACCAGAGTTTGATCTTCTAAACCGTCAACGGGCAACGTGAAATTGTTTTGTTGATTTTCAACTAAAACAGGAGGCGCGATCGCACTTTTTGTCGAACTTAAGTAAGTCATGAACTTCTTTATAATCTTGAGACTAGGGTTTAGAAAATAAGAGATGCCCGCAAAGCGACAGGGCATTTTGTGTTCGCTTAGCTATCCTGTCAATGCCAGTTTATTGACGCTAAAAGTCTTTGCTGGCGGGTTATCTGCCAACTTCCTTGCACAAAAAATAGAAATTTCTGGCAGAAAAGTGCAGACAGCCTCATTAACGAAGTCAACCTTTATGCCGACTGGCGAGGGAGATGTCTGGCCCACCTGAATTGATGGCTGCTAAACCTGCGACAACTTCAAGCGCGATCGCTGAATGTTGATATTTTGACAAGCTTTTTTCTGCCGATTTATCTGTTAAGCATTGGGCACAGGCAATCGACGCCGATCTCTGGATGCTATGGGGCCTGCCCTTTCTGTAGATTCGGCTCGATACTCTCACCAGCTGGCAGTAACAGACAGCGTGCCCCTTCACTGACACACCTGCAGACATCACCGAGCCCCGCCATCGCCCCTTTCTCGATGCCAATCAGGGGGCTAATGCCGTTCGGGTAAAAAACCGTCTAAACTCATCACGGCAATCCTTTTTTATTCACGATGCAATACCGACGCTTTGGCCGTACTGAACTGCCGATGCCCGTTTTCTCTTGTGGGGGCATGCGCTACCAGCATTCTTGGCAAGACGTGGCTCCGGCAGATATTCCGCGTAAAAATCAGGAAAATTTGGCGGCGACGATTCGGCGATCGCTGGCCGTTGGCATCAATCACATTGAGACGGCACGCGGCTACGGCACCTCAGAGATTCAGCTTGGTCGAGTGCTGCCTCAGTTTCCGCGCGAGCAGCTGATCGTGCAAACCAAAGTATCGCCTCAGGCCGATGCCCAAGCTTTTCGCACGACGCTGCAGCAGTCATTGCAAAACCTGCAGCTCGACTATATTGATCTGCTCGGCATTCACGGCATCAACACCCCCGAACTGTTGGATTACGCCGTGCGTCCTGGCGGTTGTCTTGACGTGGCTCGCCAATTCCAGCAGGCGGGCCGCATTCGCCATATTGGCTTTTCAACCCACGGGCCGACCTCGGTGATTGTGGAGACGATCAACACCGGTCAGTTCGACTATGTAAACCTGCACTGGTATTACATCAATCAAGACAACTGGCCCGCGATCGCCGCCGCGACTCGGCAAGATATGGGCGTGTTTATCATCAGCCCGACGGATAAAGGCGGTCACCTTTACAGCCCACCGCAAAAGCTGGTCGATCTCTGTGCTCCCCTGAGTCCCATCTTGTTCAACGATCTGCTTTGCCTCAGTCAACCCCAAGTGCAGACCCTGAGTTTGGGGGCAGCGCGACCGACTGATTTTGACGAACATCTGCAAGTCTTGCCGCTGCTCGATCAGGCCAACACGGTGCTGCCCCCCATTCTCAAACGGTTAGAAGACGCTGCGATCGCTGCCCTGGGGCGCGAGTGGGTACGCACTTGGAAAATCGGCTTACCCAGCCCCGATCAAACACCTGGCCAGATCAACGTGCCGATCATCCTCTGGCTACACAATCTGCTCGAAGCCTTTGACATGCAGGAATATGCCGAAGCCCGCTATAACCTATTGGGCAACGGGGGGCACTGGTTTCCGGGCCGCCCTGCCGATCAGTTGAATGAAGTGGATATTCGCACCGCGATCGCCCAGAGTCC
>CALCPB010000744.1 GCA_937897665.1 uncultured Halomicronema sp.
CTAGTCATTTGCCCCGACTTCACAGCACCAGCATCGCCGGAACTTCCTGGCAGCTGGTGTCACTTTCTCAGCCGCTGCATGGGTGATTTATCCCTCTATCCTCAGACAGCGATAGGGTACCCATTGCCATGGGCAGCAAGCTGGGATTAAGAAACACTGATTCGTTATTAAGCGTCATGTAGTAAGTCAAATACGATACCTGCTACCGATTCTGTTGGGTGACCGTCCATCTTCTAAATTCCCTGGAGCTGATTGCACTGGCGGCAACCAACCGATCATCCCCGCCCTGCTCCCCGACTGTCGCGCCACAGCCGTAGTAGCATCACTAACGTCGTGATTGACTCAGTTCTTCTCCCCTAAAGTCTAGATTGAATTCCTATGAAATTTCGTACTGCGTTTGCCCTTGGCCTCGCTGGCTTGATGCTGGCGATCGCCTTTTCCGCCCTTGTACCGCCCTTGCCAGCCTGGCAGGCGCTGGCGGCTCAAGTGCGCACCTACGGCATTGATGGTCGTGATGGGGTCAATGGTCGCGATGGTCGCGATGGCCGTGATGGCGATCGACAGAGCATTTTTATTGACGGTGCTCCTCGCCAGGTAAACACCATCGGTGCCTTAGGGCGTGATGGCGAAGAGGGGGGTGATGCTGATCGCCCCACCTGTTCAGCGCAACCCCACGATGTGCGTTATGACCTACAGGCACCCGATGGCGGTGACGGCGGTGACGGCGGTGACGGCGGTCGGGGCGGGCAAGGCGGTGCCGTCACCCTCTATTACACTGACCCCACCCAGCTGCGCCAAGTGTTCGTCAATGCGGCTGGGGGCGATGCAGGGCGTGGCGGTCGGGGGGGGCGCGGCAGCGTCGGCTGTCGCTGTGATGACCGCAGCTGGCGGGTCGAGGTGTGTCAAGACGGCAACTGCCATGAAGAACGCTATGACTGCCGTGATGGCGACTCAGGACGGTATGGCCGCGATGGCCGTGACGGCGCCACCGGCTCACCGGGTCAGGTTTGGTTGATTGACCAAGCCGAGTTGCTCCCCCCCGAGCAACCGACCCTGACCGAGCCGCTATCCACCTGGTTGAGCCAACCCGCTACTCTATCCAAGCATCGATGGGAAGCGCGGTCAGGCATCGGGGCTTTATTAGCCAGCGGCTCCGTGGTCGCGGATACGTATAACCAGTATTTGGGGCAAGTAGAGGCCCAGGTGCAACTCCTCTGGCAAGCGCCGCGATCGCCCACGCAGTTTTTAGGCCTGAGTCCCACGGCAACCTTGGCAGATTCGGGGGACGTACAGATTCAATTTCCCGATCGCTATTGGATTGAGGGTCGTCTTGATCGCAACAGTGCAACGACCACTTACACCATTGACCAGATTGTTCGAGCCGACCGAGTGACCGATTTAGCTTGGGGCAACCCTAGTGGCTCCGGGCGAGACTGGACGGTCACGGTAATTGATTTAGGTCGCGAGTCAGCAGCCGTCACGACTCGATTTGAGCTGGTTTATCGCACGACCGATGAAGACCCGCGCAGCCGTCGCCGAGCCCGCTACCAAGAACGTTTTGCTGGCGTGCTCCCCCCGCAGGTCGTAACGCAAGACCAGAATCGGTTTGTACTAGCTCTAGGGCAACTGGATATTCGCGATCGCGATCTGCGACAAGGTACCTTTGCTCAAGTGGAATTACGCATCGAGCGATCGCTCGGCGAGCACTCAGCAGAGCAACGATTGACTTGGACCGGGCAACTATAGCCGTGGTATCAACCGTCGGCGGCAGTTTCACATAGCCCCCCGGCTCAGCATCTAAATGGCTCGCCGGTTGTCCAATCGGCAGCCGTCGCCAGAATTTCAAGGCTTTCCCGAGGTCGCTAAACTGGCCAATAAAAAGGCAAGATTGATCGCGATCAATCTTGCCTGGCAATGCGCGAGCAAAAAAGTTGATGCGGCTAACGATCAACCGACCCCATAATGATGTCGATGCTGCCCAGGATTGCCATGATGTCGGCGACCTTCATGCCTTTCAGCAGATGTGGCAAAATTTGCAGGTTGTTGAAGTCAGCGGCGCGAATCTTAAATCGCCAGGGAAAGACATTATCATCCCCCATGATAAAGACGCCCAGCTCACCTTTGCCGCTTTCGAGACGTACATAGTGCTCACCCGCCGGAATCTTGAAGGTGGGCGGAATTTTTTTGCCCGCGAACTGATAGTCAAATCCATTCCATTCAGATTTGGGGCCTTCGGCCATGCGCTTGGCTTCCAAATTTTCATAAGGCCCACCGGGTAGCTGCTTGCAGGCTTGACGAATGATCTTGATAGATTCCCGCATTTCCGCTACGCGCACCACATAGCGAGCCATACAGTCCCCTTCGGTGGCATACTGCACGTCCCAATCGAGTTCGTCATAGCATTCGTAATGGTCAACCTTGCGCAGATCCCATTTCACACCAGAGCCGCGTAGCATGGGGCCAGATAGCCCCCAAGAGAGCGCTTCATCCCGAGAGATGACGCCACTGCCTTCAATCCGGCGCCGAAAGATGGGGTTATTGGTGATCAGCTTCTCGTACTCATCCACTTTGGGCAGAAAGTAATCGCAGAAGTCCAGACACTTATTAATCCAACCGTAGGGCAGATCAGCCGCCACCCCCCCAATGCGGAAATAGTTATTGTTGACCATGCGCTGACCAGTTGCCGCTTCCCACAGGTCATAGATCAGCTCTCGCTCCCGAAAAATGTAGAAGAAGGGAGTTTGAGCCCCGACGTCAGCCAAAAACGGGCCTAACCACAACAAGTGGTTCGCAATGCGGTTGAGCTCCAACATGATGACGCGAATATAGCTGGCCCGCTTGGGCACATCAATATCCGCGAGCTTTTCGGGCGCATTAACAGTGATCGCCTCGTTAAACATGCCAGCGGCATAGTCCCAACGACTCACGTAGGGCACAAACTGGACATTGGTACGGCTTTCAGCAATTTTCTCCATGCCGCGATGCAGGTAGCCAATCACGGGCTCACAATCCACCACATCTTCGCCGTCTAAGGTCACGATTAGGCGCAGCACTCCATGCATAGAAGGATGATGCGGCCCCATGTTGATGACCATGGGTTCAGTTTTAGTCTCAATGCGTGTCGTCATGAATACGGCTGTGATGACGTAAACGAGAGCGACGCCCCCAACGGGGACTAGTAGCGTTAGTTTGCTGTCTATACTCAATTAAGTGCCGACAGTCCAACTGTTCGCTCTCTTAATTAATATAAAAGGTCAGACCCCGAAGATCTACGCATTTTCATACCGTAAGCTTTGGGAAGCAATTGCAATCGCTAATAGCGCGGCATCCCACCGCCCGATCAGGCGATGGCGAGAGCGGCAGCAGCGAGCGCCGACGGTTTATCTAGAGCTTGAATGACAGACGAAACGGCTTTCTTTCACCACGTGCCCGTCATGCCTCAGCCGGTATTAACGGGGTTGGGGGCAGCCGCCTCACCAGCGCACCGGCGCTACCTAGACGCCACAGTGGGCGGCGGGGGCCACAGTGTGCTGCTGCTGCAAGCCAGTGCGACCCTGCAGCTCGTTGCCTTAGACCAAGATACGACGGCCCTCCAAGCGGCTCAAGTGCGACTGTCGGCATATCGCGATCGCGTCACCTTTTGCCACACCAATTTCAGCAATTTTGATCCAGGCACCGACCGCTTTGACGGCATTCTGGCTGACATTGGTGTCAGTTCAGCCCAGCTCGATACGCCAGAGCGCGGCTTTAGCTTCCGGAAAGCCGCCCCCTTAGATATGCGCATGAACCCGCATCAAGACCTCAGCGCCGCCGATATTGTCAATCATTGGGATGAAACAGAGTTGGCCAATACCATCTATACCTATGGCGAAGAGCGGTTGTCGCGACGCATCGCCCGCCAGATTGTGGAAAAACGCCCCTTTCAAACCACCACTGAACTGGCCGCGGCGATCGCTGACTGTGTGCCTAAAAAGTATCGCTATGGTCGGATTCACCCAGCAACCCGCACCTTTCAAGCCCTGCGCATTGCCGTCAATGCTGAATTGGAAGTGCTGCAGACCTTTTTAGAGAAGGCGCCCGACTGGCTCCTGCCCGGTGGCCGTTTAGTCATCATCAGCTTTCACAGTTTGGAAGATCGCATCGTCAAATGGGCGTTTCGCCAAGATGAGCGCCTGCAAATCATCACCAAAAAGCCCCTCGTCGCTACCGCCGCAGAAATTGCAGACAATCCCCGAGCGCGATCGGCCAAGCTCCGAGTAGCCGAACGCAGGCGACCATCACCCAGCAAGGGATAAGCCGCCAATCATCTGGGCCACCCCGCTCTGACAGCATCCCGCGCGCTCCCTATCCGTTGCCGTAACGCCTCATCTCCCGCGATAACCAGTCGTTCACGCGAAAATC
>CALCPB010000745.1 GCA_937897665.1 uncultured Halomicronema sp.
GCTGACCTGGTCGGCACGCAAGAAATTCGCGTCGATGCTCACAGCGGTGCGCTCACACCGGTCAGCTACCCGCTGGATGTCAACACCGCTTTGCGCGAAAAACCTGGACATCCGCTGCTGCACCCCACCAGTTTGGTCAGTCGGCGTTTGGTAATGGCTGTCGGCGGCTTTGCGACGGGGCTCCGCTTTGGGGGGGATACGGAGTTTTTGTTGCGGGCGGTTTGGGTCGGGCGGATTGTCAATGATGTTCAATTCGCTTACTTCCGCCAAAAACGCTCCCATTCTCTGACCACCCAGGCCTCAACCGGCCTCGGCTCGCCCGCCCGCCAGGCTTTATTATCAACGCTCAAAAATCGCGCGATCGCCAATCAGGCGGCGCGGCGGCAGGCTGACTTAAACTTGGCACCGCTGCGTCGAGCGGCTCGGGTGACTCTGCGTCACCTGGGTGGCCCCCCGTTAAGATAGGGCTGAGCAGTCCGCTGGCCCGGCCAAGTCAAGGCACTCCCGGAGCCAGCGCAGCGGTCTGGTTCGCTGCCTGGTCTTACCGCACGGGCCACGGCGATATCGAGTGATAACGATACTTTGTCCCCTGCTGAGAGTCTCTGGTCTGAATTGATGCCCAGCCTCGATGTTGTGATCCCCGTCAAAAATCGTTGTTTATCCAGTTGTGTAGACTCGTTGAGGCAATTGGGAGATCGCCTGCAGACCATTTTGATCTGTGATGGGGCATCGACTCATCCAGAGACGGTGGTCACCCTGTCGCGCTTGGCCGCTATCAAGGGGATTAAAATTCTGCGGCAACCCCTGCCTAGGTTCAACAAAGCCACACTGCTCAACTACGGCATCGCTCAATCGCAGGCCGACATGATTCTGCTGTCTGATGCTGACATTTTATGGAATGGGGCCGCCGTCGATGCCCTGCTGGCAACGCTTGCAAGTACCCCTCAGGCGGTTTGTCATATTGCTGATGTGGGTGAGACCGCCCCGACCACCATGGCCCTGACACGTCGGCGATATCGCTATACCATCACCAAAAGCGAACGGGTTTATCAGGTTACCTTGCAAGAAGCCCAAGCCACTTTGCCGCAACGTCCTGGCTGTGGCCTCATCTGCGCTCACCGCCAGACATTGCTCAAACTCGGTGGCTACAAAGAATGCTTTTACGGTTGGGGCTGGGAAGATCAGGATTTACTCATGCGAGCCCGCCTGATGGATCTTCCCGTGCTCGCCGTCGGTCAGGTCGTTCAGCAGTCTCACGCTGAGGCGCTGCGAAACCAGTTCCACGATGGCCTAGCGCCGACCACCACCCGCGACCAAAATTTCATCACCTGTTTAGCAGCGCTTCAAAAGGGACAGATTTGGGGCAGTTTAGCCCCTCAGCCCAGGCTCCCTGAGCAGCGGCCTCAGATTCAGGTGCACTGGCCGCCGCATTGTCGTTAATTCGCTGACTGGCTATGGAACTCTCTTTGGTGACGATTTACCGCCGCCGGGCTCACCATCTAAAAACCTTGCTGCAGTGGTGGCAGCATCATGCAGGCTATCACGCTCACTACGAGTGGATTGTGGTCGAAGCGGATACTCGCCCCACGCCCGGTTTGGTGCAGATTTTACAGCAGCACCAGGTACGGTATGACTTTTTGCCTAACTGTGGCACGTTGCACAAAACGCGTGCCCTCAATCGGGGTCTACAACTGGCTCAGGGACGATATACAGCGCCCCTAGACGTGGATCTGATTCCCTACGGCGAGACGCTGGCTTGTCACCATCACTTGGCAACGTTATCAGAGGAGCTGTTGATCACGGGATATCGGTTGATGAGCCCCCAGACCGATCTGGATGTGACTCAACTGCCCCAAGCGATCGAGCAGGCGGCGATCGCCCCTGAAGACCAGCCGACAGCCCTGCGCAAACATTTGCTGCGCGGCGAAAAATTTGGCGTCATGCCTTTCTTTTGTCGCCAGCGCCTGCTCGATATCCAGGGCTGGGATGAAGCCTTTGTTGGCTGGGGAGCCGAAGATCAAGATTTGATCGAGCGCTATCTCGGGCAACGGCGCACCCTATGCCGATCGCCTCATTTGGTTTACCTACATCTGCATCATGACGCTGAGCCTCAATGGCGGGAGGCCGAGACGGTCGCCTCTAACCGACAGACGTATTATCAAAAACGCCAGGGCCCGATTAGTCTGTCGCCCGAAACGTGAGCAAGTCGCCAGGCCAAGCCCGCTTGCGTCGGTGTTTGCCGGCTGGACGGGTAGGACTGACCTAGACCCATTTTGCTGGAGTTGGGGCGGCTGATTCCACAAGATCAAGATTTTCCATCGCTGCATGCCGCCTGCTGCCGACCGCTCCATTTGCAGCCGCAATTGCCAACACAAAAAAAGGGATGCCAAAAGCATCCCCTGAAGAACCTATGGCCCTGACTATCTCAGGGCAGAGATCGGCAACAAAGCCTCTTGAGAGTTTTGCGGGTGCTATTCAGCATCCAATGAGTTGACCGCTTTGGCCGCGTTGCCCGCCGCATCGTCGCCATCAACGACTTCTACCGTGACCGGTCGAGAGGGCTGAGACTGAGTTTGGTGACCGGTTGACTGAGACTTGACCCAATCGAACACTTGACGAAAGACGGATTTGGTTTTGCGATAGCGATCACCGTATTCATCGGTCATATCATTATCAAATTTGGCCGCATTTTTCTGCCAGTGCGCTTTGAATTCTTGCAGCCAGGCGCCTTTGCGAGCGCGCACAATAGCCAGCGCCTGTGTGAGGATGGCGGGCCAGGTGGGCGCGTCGTTAGCGGCGGCGGCATCTGCGATCGGTGCCGTGGCAGCCGCATCAACCTCATCGGAGTTGACATGCAGCTCTTCCAGCAGGTCGGCAAGTGATTTACGCGTGAGGACATGCAGGTCAGCCGACCCTTCTTTGATTTCCTCAACGGTCATCGAGGCAGCCGATTTTAAGATGTCGCTGATCTTAGCGGCCCGCTGCTTGCCACCTTTTTGAGCTTGCTCTAGATCAGTTTTCAAGCGTTCTTTTACAGATGTCGTCATGGTGAGATTCCTCAGATTGTTGTTGATTTTGCGATGAGTGCAGGTCAATTTAGCCGACGGTGACAGACTCGATATCAATGATGTTTTCGCTATCAGCTGCAGCTACAGTCTGACCAAATTTATCCACCTTTTTGCGGCGGTAATCGATCGCCATCTGAGTTAATTCAGTGACGACAATGCTGGCGAGTAAGCCATCATCAATCCACCCAATGACGGGAAAGACATCCGGCGAAATATCTAAAGGGCTAACCAAATAAACCAGCGAACCTAAAATCACTAACCAACGATATTTGGGGTTGCGAATTAGGCGCTTAAACCATTTCATCAGGGGGGTTCTGAATAAAGACTTCATTGCGTTCTCTGCTCAAGTTCACATTCATTGTGTCAGCTTGATGCAGTTTGTACAGGTGTTGCTTTCCTAATAAAAAGCAGGGTTTTCACACCGAACCAACCGTACCGTGATCACCGCCAAGTCAGACTTTGGCTCGCTTTGCCGGTGTGAATTTATCTGAGTGAGAAGTCGTATTTGATCGTATCTGATCGGCTTTTTAATTCCGCAGGGCTTGCCCTGCCAAAGGGGTCTCTCAAGTTTCGAATTCCGAATTCTCTTGGCCGCTACCTAGGCCAACAAAGGTCAATTATTAGCCTGGATTTCGTTGATGGCTATTACCGGTTGCTGAAGCGAGCGAGGGACAAGCAAGAATACTCCGAAGTCCTGGCGCTTAGGCCCATCGATGCACCTCATCAGACCAGGAAGGACACCCAGATTGCTCGCAGACCTGCCCTGACAGCCGGTGCCTCTTTTCTCGAAGGCGGCTTAAACTACCTCTGTGCGATCGCTCACTAGCCGCAAAATCGACAGGGCTAAAATCACGAGAAACAGCGCTACCCCTACCGTGCAGGCATAGCTTAGCTCCAGCTCTTGAAAGGCCAGTTCATACACGTAGTAAACAATGGTTTTAGAACTGTTGAGCGGCCCCCCTTGGGTCATGATGAAAATCTCTTCAAAAACTTTTGTGGCCGCGATCGCTGAGATTACCGTCACCAAGAAGATATAGGGGCGCATCAGCGGCAAGGTGATATCCCAATGTTTGCGCCAGCCATCGGAGCCATCAATGGCCGCTGCTTCATACAAATCAGGGGGAATTGTCTGCAGCCCGGCCAGGTAAATCACCATGTAGTAGCCCACCCCTTTCCAAATCGTGACAAGCATGACGCTGGGCAACGCCAGGGTGGGACTCGTGAGCCAGGGCACGCCACTGTCAGTGAGTCCCAGGCCAATCAAAATCTGATTGAGAAAGCCATTTTCGGCATAGAGCCAGCGCCAGGCAATGCCCGCCACCACCATCGAAATCACTACAGGCGTGTAGTAGGCCACTCGAAACCAGCGAATACCGCGAAGCTGGCGGTTCACCAAAATTGCCAGCAGCAGCGGCAAAATCGCCAAGACCGGTACCACCCCAATCAGATACAGCAGAGTGTATTTGACGGTAGTCCAAAAGGTTCGATCACTCAGCAGCTCCTGAAAGTTAGCGAGGCCAATCCACAGCGGCGGCTGAGTTACGTCAAAGCCGTAGCTAGTGAAACTCAGGTACAGCGCTTGAATGGCGGGCCAAAAGACCGTCAGCCCCAGCACCAAGAGCGCTGGTGCCAGAAAGAGGTAGGGAGTGAGCGATCGCCCCACGCGCGACCACTTTGACTGAGAAGAGACCGGCATCATGTCAGTTTTTGGCAGC